>JAAHIC010000659.1 GCA_010671965.1 Leptolyngbya sp. SIO4C5 | reverse complement strand
TTGGACACAGGCAAAGCCCTTTATTGTCCTGATCTCCGGTAGCCTCTGGCTATCTCTCTGAAACCATGACGCTTAAGCTAAAGCTATCTCAGCTCAGAGCCTTGGTTGCCGTTGCCACCTGCGGTAACTTCAGCGGGGCAGCATTAGAGATGGAAGTTACCCAGTCAACCATCAGCCATGCGATCGCAACTTTAGAAGATGAGCTAGGAGTGATTCTGCTGCAGCGAGGCCGACATGGTGCCCGTCTGACGCCAGTGGGGGAAAGGATTACGGCTAAAGCGCAGCAGGTCTTGGTGCTGCTAGAGGAAATGGCTGGCGAAGCCGATCAAGCCAAGGGACTACAGGGGGGCACCGTGCGAATTGCCGCCTTTCGCAGCGTGGCGACAAACGTACTGCCCAAGGCGATCGCCCAGCTTCACAGTCGCTATCCCAATATTTCAGTCTCAATTTCTGAGTTTGATGAGCTGCGTCAGCTAGAACAGGCACTGCTACAGGGACAGGTGGATCTCTGCGTAGCTGAAATTCTCTATGGTGAAGACTACGAGGTCATTCCCATTGTGGAAGATGAATATGTGGCTTTACTGCCACCTTCAGTGGGGCTGCGCGATGCTCAGCTTTGCTTAGACGATCTGAGCAAGCACCCGCTGATTGCTTCTCAGCACAGTAGCTGCTTTGATCGCATTCGTCTACAGCTCTCCCAGCTCGATCCGCCTCACAAAGTTACCTACCGTATCCGCCACGACTCTTCCATGACCAGCATGGTGAAGCAGGGCTTGGGCATTGCCATCATGCCGCGCATGGCAGCCGAGCCCATCCCAGAAGGGGTACAGGTTTGCCGCTTGCCGTTTCAGCTGTTTCGTCCAATTGGCGCGTCGCTACTGAAGAAGGCATTGCACACCCCAGCAGTCTATGCGTTCTTGGATGCTTTGCAGGATTCCCAAGCAGCGATCGCCATGCCATCAGTCAGCTAGCGATCGCCTTGCGTACAGGTTTACGCCAGGTATTGTGAGGTGGGCAATTAGGACAGCTAAAATAACTCTAGCCTCTGGACTGGACTGACAGTCCTGGGAGTAAGGTATTGGTTGTTGTGTCACCAACTTCCGGTACCGCTGACCGAATTTTTGGGACAAGCTGCGGGTTAAACAGCTATAACCGACATTCCGCAGGTTGACAGTATATTTTCAATGTATGTGCCAGCTGTCAACTCCTAAAGCCTTTGTGTAGAAGGCTTTTCAGGTCCGAACCAGATTCCTTGCCCCGTCATAGTCTTAATATTCCGCAACTTAGACAGACCTTGGATTTGAGGTTTGCCCAACGGGATTTCAGTAGCTTCAGCGGCTAGAAATCAAATACATAGCTGGAAACTAAAAGCAACCTGCGAAATGTAGGCTATAACTCAAAACGCCATCGGATTTAGCTGGGGAAGTCAAGTCCGAATTTGTGGTGTTTGGTGAAGATGAGATGGATAAGGCGGGATGGGTGATCAAATTTCTGCAGGAAATCTATGCCTGGTTGCGCAATTTCCAGGCAGCACTAATGAGCTGTCCCCAATGGCGACGAAGCTGCTTGGTGGTGTAGCCAAGCTGCTGGGCAATCACCTGGTCACTTAGCTGCTCATTTGTGGGCTCTTTAGCCTGTTGCTGCTTGAGTGCTAAGAGTTGCTGCTGCTGAGCGCTGAGCTGAGTACGCAGGGTTTTCCACTGCTCTGGGGAGAGTCCTAGATGGCGCTCTAAATCAGTGCCTAGCCACTGATGAACCAGTTCCCACTGGTGGAACTGGGCAAAACTCTCCACATGGTGCTTAAAGCGCAGCTGCAAATAGTCTCGCTCACGAGGAGTTAACCCCAGAACCTTGTCAATTTCAGAGGCTGTCATATCTTGTAATCGCAGCATAAGATAGTCTATGCAGTCAGTCTGTTTTTGCTGCTTGAGATACTCAACTAGCTCTTGAATGACGCGGTTACGAATGACCTGTTCAGAGGGATCAACGGCCTCGGTCACCATATGCTGTCGCAGCTGCTGAACAGCAGGCGATCCCAAAGCTTCTTCACCAGCTTCATCCTTGGCAGGTTCCATTGCCTGCTCCATGTCGATGAAGGTCTCATCTGGCTGACGCTCAGCAAACGTCTGGGCACGAAGGATAATCAGCTGCTGGTTATGACAGCCAGGCAGGGCAATACGGCGCTTAGCATATTGCTCGGTAAACGCCATATACTCAGCTAGCTCTATACGGGTACGAGGCTGATAGTCAGCAGCACAGTCATTTTCGCGGCGAAATACTTTTAAAGACTCAACATAGAAGCTCTGCATAAAGTCTTCCAGCAGCGAATAATGCTCTTGAATGCCGAGTTGTGTCCTGCTCGGGATAATATAGCGGTAGGCGATTGCACTGAGACGACTATGCAGCTCAATCCGGCCTTGGTGAGAGCCAAGCCGATAGAAATGAAGACATTTACGAATTCGGTGCTGAGCTAGCGAGTGTTGCCAGTTGGCAATTTCACCTGAAGCCTGGATTCGGCGGCTCTTTTCGCAAATGCGTTCAACTTCAGCGGCCATCCGCTGAGCAACTTTAGCGGATGACAGAGGGCGAATGGACTGCTCCAATCGCAGTTCGGTTTGAATATATCTAGCTAAATCGCTCTCAGAGTTGCTGAATTTTAGCAGAGAACTTGAAGCTCCAGCGCTTGGAGTCGAGTAAGTA
The DNA here is from genome assembly GCA_010671965.1 of Leptolyngbya sp. SIO4C5. Lineage (GTDB taxonomy): Bacteria > Cyanobacteriota > Cyanobacteriia > Phormidesmidales > Phormidesmidaceae > Sphaerothrix > Sphaerothrix gracilis. The sequence goes on along the minus strand of JAAHIC010000659.1, from coordinate 464 downwards.
TATTGAGGTATCGAAGTACCTTTTGTCTCAATCGCCTCAAGAATTTGAGAAGATGACTCGAACTGTTGAGGCACGGTAGTAGAAGAAGGATCGACGAAATTAGAATTCTCTAAGCTTTCTGATTGAGCCTCTCTCAGTAAATAAGACTCAGTTAGCGAATCTGAAACTTCATCAACTTCATTCTGTATCTCTTGAACCGCAAAATCTAATACTTCAGTTAGCTGCCCACTTCGAATAAGAGACACTAAGCGAGCTAACCCATCTTGAGAGCCTTCTAAGATGAGCTTGATACTCCCTGGTCTAATCTCTTTTAGTGTCAAAGAAGCATCTCCTGAAACTTTACGTAGATGATCAACAATAGCCTCCGCTATTGGTCTGTCGATTTCGCTGATTGTGGCTGTTAGAACTAACGCATACCTGACTGATTTGGAATTTGCACATTTTTTTTTTACTTGAAGCACAGG
>JAAHIC010000658.1 GCA_010671965.1 Leptolyngbya sp. SIO4C5 | reverse complement strand
TCTCTGCTCCCGCTCAAAGGGCAGCACCACATGCAGTTCTCCCTGTAGCTCTAGCAGCGCTTCTAAAAACAGGATGTCTGAACCACAGGCAGCAGAGGCATAGCCCAAACGGGCGTTGAGCTGCTGCAGGCGATCGCGGATAGCCTGATAAACCCGTGGCGCTAAATCCGGCGGAAATCTTGGCACCGGGCGATCGGGGCGATCGATCATGTGGCCGCAGAAGACTACGACCCTGGGGAGCTGAAACCATCGCTTAATCTGACTAAGATCTAGGTTGAGATACTGGGCAATGAGCAGCGCGTTACGGCGGCTCGAACTGAGGTTGCCAAACTGCCTTTGTCCAACCGCGACAGCTTGACCATAACAATCCTCGGCTTCAGCCAAATTGCCTAGAATCAGAGCGGCTTCGCCCAGCGTAGCTAGCAGCCAGTAGCGATCGCTGGTGGCCTGAACCTTATCTAGCTGAGACAGACATTGATGACGCACCTGCTGGGCAAATGCCTGAGCGTACTCAACCTGTCCCTGCAGTAAAGCCATCGTGGCCCCATTAATTCCCGTCCAAATGCTGCGGTTGAGGCGGTAGGCTTGCTGATAGTACTGGGCGGCTAAGCGCAGATGGAGTTTCTGACTGGCCGCTTCTGTAGCTTGACTCCACAAATCTTTGTGCGTACGGGCTAGCAAACCCAGGGTTTCTTCGTTCCGGGGGTGCTCCTGCACCAGCTGCAGCAGGAGCCGATTGGCAGACAGGGTAGCGCCGCTGCGAGCAAGTGCCAAAGCCAATAGCTGCCGAATGCGCAAATCTTGGGGCCAGTGTTTTCGCCCTTCTGCCAAAATGTCATAGCCAATCAGCGGCTCTCCCGCCAGCAGAAAGGCATTGCCGAGCGTCTGATAGACCTCTGGCAGGTGACGCTTCAGCCGAATGCTGCCCTGCCACAGCGAGATTAAAGTGGGTAGCCCTGTCCGACTTGCGGCCTGAATCTCTTGCAGAATGAGCTGATTTTCTAAGAGCGGATCAGCTATTTCAGAGGTAAGCTGCCGTTTTTCTTCAGTAGATTCCAGCATTTTGTGCCTTATTACAGTTAGGCATCTAGCTCCGGCTCCCGCATGACCTGGTTGACTCTCAAGACACCAACTTGCCCTGCACTACGTCCGCTAGCACCTCTTCTTCGCCGTTCAGCTCAACGATCTGCAAGAGTCCAGAATTGACCAAAGGCATGGCTCGCTGATCTGCTACGGGTTCTCCCCGCATAGCCTTAGCAATGATGTCAGCCGTGCGCCCGCTGCCGCTGATGACAATGATAGGCCGATGTTCAGCCAAACTACAGGCTGCATCTTTCCAAGTGACACCGCCGCCATTGACCAAGAGAGTAACGGAGGGCATATCACTCGCGATCGCCGTGGCTAAGCGGGCAATCCAGGGACTTTCATCCCCCCACTCGTTACCAGGTACTAGAAAACAGTGGGTATGGTGGGGTTCTAACGGCGCGGCATCAGGATGGGAAGAAGGCTGCGTCGGTAGAGAAACCAAGCCGATAGGAGCAACGCCTACCAAAGGGAAAGAAGCGCCGATCTTCAAGCGGGCTTTGCCCATCAGCTTCATGACGCCAGCATCAGTGCCGCCGTCAATGACTACCATGTTGAGCTGTTCTGCTAAGGGAGCCAAAACTTCCGTGAAGAGTGCCTGCAACCGATTGAAGTCTTTTTGGCTAATTTTGCTAGCACCGCCCACCAAAACCAAGGTGCGTCGCCCTGACGGAAGCTTCAGTGTCTCGACAGCTTTAGGCAAGCTATCTTCAGCCTGCAAAACTAACACTGAGGCGGCTAGCCCTGCGGTTGAAGTTGGCTGAAAGCTTGGTTGCATAGTCAGAGGCAATACCATATGTAGACTCAATATTACGCTAATTCTTTAAGATGTTCCCACCGCGACATTTCGTTATACGGCGACTTTATAGTTCGCTCCGTTGGCACTTAAGATAGCTTTATCTTTATAGGGAAATGCACCTAAGTGATAAATAGGAGAATTCCCAAGATCGGCCCGTTACGATCTATTAGCGCTGCGTTAGGGGTCGAATGGGGCTGTCAGTTTACTCCCTACTCCTGTTTCAACCTAGAATGAATTTAGTGACGTATTCAGGACATTGGTCTTATGCCTGTGGAAACCGTTGGCAATCCTCCCCCCGAAGCTGATCAGTTGCGCGTTGAGCTTGAAAAGCAGCTACCAGATATCATTGCCAGCTTTAGCCAGGTTTTACAAGAAAAATTCGGCTTTGAAGGAATTCGAGTGGGCGGATTTACTATTGTTCCCGCAGAAGCTGCTGAGCAAATTTCATGCGATGAAGAGAGCTGTTCTGTGGATTGAAGCCGATTCAACGGCTGCTTCCTAAGCCAAAGCAGCTTGGCTACCCCTCACGAACTGTCAACCGTAATGCATGTCGTGCCGAGGCGGCTGTTTAGGCTTTGTAAAGCGGCGTAGCCCCAGAAGCTGTAGCAAGAAGCATCCTATGTAAAGCGGATTGTAAAACAAATAGCGCTGCCACAGTCGCCCCGGCTCATGCACTAAGCGAAATAGCCACTCCAAGCCCCGCTTTTGCATCCAGCTAGGAGCCTGCGGCAAAATGCCCGCGTGAAAATCAAAAGCGGCTCCGATCGCCAAAATTGGCATCGACAGGCGATCGCGGTACTCATAAGCCCACACCTCCTGGCGCGGACAGCCCAAGCCCACAAACACAATCCGGGCACCGCTAGCGCGAATCGTCTCAGCGATCGCGGTCGTCTCTGCCTCCGAAACCTGGCAAAAGCGCGACGGCTGACTGCCCGCTACGGCCAGATGCGGAAATCGAGCCTGCAAATTCTGGATGAGTGCCTGCAGCACTGCCGGTCGACTACCGTAAAAGTAAACGGGAATATGCTCCTGCGCTGCGCGATCGCAAACCTGCAGCATTAAATTAGGCCCGTAGACGCGATCGCGTAGCCGCCTCTGATGCAGCCAGTTTAGCGCCCACCGCACTGGCTGTCCGTCCGGTACTACCAAGTCTAGGTGATTTAAACGGTACCCCTGTTTTTCATCAAGTACCCCCGTCATCACGCCATGAACCGCCAGCGCCGAAACCCCTAAAGGTTGGTTCTGCTTTGCCGCCGTCATAATTCGACTCACAGCGGCCTCATAGA
>JAAHIC010000657.1 GCA_010671965.1 Leptolyngbya sp. SIO4C5 | reverse complement strand
TTGTATTCTTTTGGAATTGCACCACCGACTATTTTAGAGACAAATTCAAACCCGCTGCCGGGTTCTCCAGGCTCCAGCTCAATCACGACATGACCATATTGTCCCTTACCTCCACTTTGACGAATAAACTTACCTTCTGTTTTAACCGATTTGCGGATAGTTTCTCGGTAGGCAACCTGAGGTGCACCAATGTTTGCCTCAACCTTGAACTCTCGCAGCATCCGGTCTACTAGAATTTCTAGGTGCAGCTCACCCATACCGGCAATAACCGTCTGGTTGGTTTCTGGATCGATGCTGACCCGAAAAGTTGGATCTTCGTCGGACAGAGCCTGCAGCGCCTTAGAGAGCTTTTCCATATCCTGTTTGGTCTTAGGCTCAATTGCCACTGAGATCACAGGCTCAGGAATATAAAGCGACTCCAGCACAATAGGGCTTTTGTCGTCAGAGATAGTGTCTCCCGTAGAAGTTACCTTCAGACCCAGGGCTGCGCCTAAATCACCCGCTCGCAGCTCTTCCACCTCAATCCGTTCGTCGGCTTTGAGGACAATTAGACGAGAAATGCGCTCTTTCTGCCCCTTTGTAGAGTTGAAGACGTAGCTCCCTTTGGTCAGAATGCCAGAGTAAACTCTGACAAAGGTCAGTCGCCCGTAAGGATCGGACATGACCTTGAAGGCTAGGGCTGACAGGGGTTCCTCATCATCAGCGTGCCGAACCGAGGTTTCGCCATCAGACAAAATTCCTTGGATCGGGGGTACTTCGGTCGGAGCCGGTAAATAGTCAACAACCGCATCCAACAGTAGCTGGACGCCTTTGTTTTTAAAGGCAGAGCCGCAGAGCATGGGAATAATTGTGCCCTTGAGGGTGCCTTTCCGTAGCGCTGAGATGATTTCCGCTTCAGTCAGTTCCTCTTCTTCGAGATACTTCAGCATCAGCTCGTCATCTGTTTCAGAGACAGCTTCGATGAGAATTTTGCGAAACTCGCTGACCTGAGATTGAATCTCTTCTGGGATTTCAGTGTCTTCCATATCGACGCCCAAGTCGTCGTTGTAGAGACGGGCCCGCATTCGGACTAGATCAACAACTCCCCGAAAATTATCTTCGCTGCCGATAGGGAGCTGAATCGGAACGGCATTGGCTCTCAGGCGATCGCGTACTTGCTCATAGACCTTGAGAAAGTTAGCGCCGGTGCGGTCCATCTTATTGACAAAGATGATACGAGGTACCTTATAGCGATCGGCTTGACGCCAAACCGTCTCAGTTTGCGGCTGTACCCCACCTACCGAGCAGAGCACCGTAATCACACCGTCCAAAACGCGCATAGAGCGCTCCACCTCAATGGTGAAGTCTACGTGGCCGGGGGTGTCAATGATGTTGATCTGGTGGTCTTGCCAGCTAGTCGTAATGGCAGCAGCCGTAATTGTGATTCCGCGCTCGCGCTCTTGATCCATCCAATCGGTGACGGCACTACCTTCGTGTACCTCACCAATTTTATGAATGATGCCAGAGTAGAACAGAATCCGCTCTGTTGTGGTGGTTTTGCCCGCATCAATGTGCGCAGCGATTCCAATATTTCTGACTCGCTCAAGCGGAATCTTTCGTGCCACAGCTACCTCCTTGATACCTCGTCACAAACCCTGACTGGATCCGTGACCCTGCTTAGATTCTATATGCTGGCATTTAGTTGCAACAACGTTCCAGCTTAGTAGCGGTAGTGCGCAAAAGCTTTGTTGGCTTCAGCCATGCGGTGTGTTTCTTCTCGCTTACGCACGGCGCTGCCCGTTTCGTTAGCCGCGTCCATTAGTTCATTAGCCAGCTTGCTGGCCATGCTGCGCCCTGCCCGCTGCCGGGAAAACTGAGTCAGCCACCGCAATGCCAACGCTGTCCCACGCTCAGGCCGCACTTCCATCGGCACCTGATAGGTCGCTCCCCCTACCCGGCGGGCTTTAACTTCTACCAGCGGCGTCGTGTTTCTAACGGCTGTTTCAAAGACCTCCAGGGGATCGCCGTTGGTTCTACTTTCAATCACCTTGAAGGCGTCGTAGATTAGACCATTAGCAATGGATTTCTTGCCGCTGCGCATGATTCGACGCGCCATCATGCTGACTAGACGGCTGTTGTATACCGGATCGGGAGGAACTGGGCGTTTTTGAGCCGTAGAACGACGAGACATAAGAAACCTTTTAAGAAAGCAACAAACTTTTTTAGACAATATGGCAAGAGCAAAGCTATCTGGCTGCTCTAACCTGGAAAAATAAGCAAACTCAATCGACCAAAAACCGAAAGCCCCTATTGCGATCGCTAGCCGGTGATGTTATCGCTGACAAATAGCCTTCGTCGCTGCTCGCCAACCATAAGGTTAGGGGGCTGGACTGCCAGCTGAAGAAAACGGCTATCTGCGATCGCAGTTACTTAGGCTTCTTCGCCCCGTACTTCGAGCGCCCCTGTTTTCTGTCCTTGACGCCAGCCGTATCAAGCGTGCCGCGAATGATGTGATAGCGCACACCCGGCAAATCTTTAACCCGTCCGCCCCGAATCATTACTACAGAGTGCTCTTGCAGGTTGTGGCCGATACCTGGGATATAGGCAGTGACCTCAAATCCTGAGGTCAAACGTACCCTAGCCACTTTACGAAGGGCTGAATTGGGCTTTTTGGGAGTCGTTGTGTAGACCCTAGTACAAACTCCCCGACGCTGCGGGCAGCTCTTGAGCGCTGGTGACTTAGTCTTCTTCTTAGCGTTTTGGCGTTCGCTGCGAATTAGCTGTTGAATCGTGGGCATAGATTGCGAGAATGAAGTGCTCTTTCGGCTTAAGTTTTCACAAGCTCTAATAGTATCTTTTTGAAGAGCAAATTGTCAATTTCCTGAAAATCGCAAGGCAGTGCAGGCCGCTGTAAGTCGCTGTATCAGCTTGCTAGACCCACTGAAAAAGAACTGCCGCAGCCACAGTGCTCGGAGGCGTTGGGATTATGAAATCGAAAGCTGCTGCCCATAAGGTCTTCGGAGTAGTCGATTGTCAGCCCTTCTAAATGGGGCACATGTTGAGAACCCACTACGATTTGAACCCCGTTTGAGTGATACACAATATCGTCACTGGCTGCAGAAGACTGATCAAAAGAGAGCGTATAGTACCACTGCAAGCAGCCACCCGGTTCAAAGCCAATGCGGCAACGGGAGA
>JAAHIC010000656.1 GCA_010671965.1 Leptolyngbya sp. SIO4C5 | reverse complement strand
TCTTTTAGCAACGTTCTCTACGATCGCGACGCGGATCCGGCAGCCCTGCGCCGCCAGTTAGAGCAGCTCAATCGCCCCTACTTTGTCGATGTCTTGCAGTCTCGCGGCCTGCTAACCCAGGCAGAAATTCAGCAGACTTCGCTGCAGCTAGAAGTCATTCGGCAAAACGTGCTGCAGGAAGTGCAGGCCGCTGAGTGGATGCAGGCGCAAAAGCAGCTGCGCCGAGAAGTCGAAATCTTCTTACAGCTCACGCCCAAAGAGGAGCTACTGACCGACCTAGGCGATCGCGCCTTTGAGGCGATTGTAGAAGACTCGGAGGCCACCAGCGAGCAGCTACGAGAGCGCTACACGCTGCTAAGTTCTAACTTTATGGTGCAGGTTTTGGTGACTCGCCCTGACCTAGATGCCACAGAAGCCCAGCAGATTGCCAGCAAGTTCCAGCAGATCCTTAACCGCAAGGTGGGCGATGCTGAAGGAGTCCAGCAGGCAGCTAAAGCGCGTCTGGAGAATCAGTGGCAGCAGCTGCAAGACTATCTACGCAGCACGGGTAAAGCCGAGCTCAATCCTGAAGGCATTGAGCGCGATCTGCAAACTCTGCTCGATGAGCCAGAAACGGGGATTCGCCAACTGCGAGGCCGTTTAGCTCACTTTGACCGCGATACCCTAGTGCAGCTGCTCAGCCAGCGCCCCGAGCTTTCAGAGGCCGAGGTCAACCGCATTGTGAACCAGGTAGAGCGCAACTGGTATCAGGCCATGAGCGCCCCCCGGCGGCTCAGCCACCAGGTGCAGGAAAAGTATCATCATGCCACCACGGCGATCGCAGACTACCTGCGCAGCACAGGCAAAACGGAGCTCAATCCTGAAGGCATCAAGCGCGATTTGCAAAAGCTGATTGACGATCCCAAGATTGGCGCTAAGGCGATTCGGAGCCGCCTCGCCCGGATGGATCGCGATACCCTAGTCCAGCTCTTGAGCCAGCGCGATGACCTCAGCGAGGCCGAAGTCAACCAAACGATTGATGAAGTCTTAGACTCGATTCGCAGCCTGCTGCGATCGCCGCGTCGCCTGGCTCGCCGTGCCCAGACTCAGGTTGAGTCTTTCGAGACAGCGTTAGAAAACTACCTGCTCAGCACCGACAAGGCCGAGCTACACCCTGAGGGGATTAAGCGCGATCTCAAAACCCTAATCGACGATCCCCGTTTGGGCGCTGAGAAGATTGGCGATCGCCTCTCGCGCATGGATCGCGACACTCTCGTAGCGCTGCTAGCCCAGCGGGATGACCTCTCACGGGAAGAAGCCAACGAAATTGTGGGCCGCGTTGAGGCAGTACGCGATCGGATTCAGGCTCAGATGAACCTGGTGCAGCAGCGGATTGCTGCCGTGGTCGATCGGATTTTAGGCCGTATCCGCCACTACCTCAACTCGCTTGATCGGCCAGAGTTAGACTACAACGGCGTTCAGCGCGACGTGCGTAAGCTGTTTGACGACCCGCAAGCCGGATTCTCTGCTCTGCGCGATCGCCTCTCTCAGTTTGATCGCGATACGCTAGTAGCCGTCGTCAGCTCCCATGACAGCATTTCTGAGGCCGATGCCAACCGCGTCATTGATCAGATTGAATCCGCTCGTGATAGCGTTCTCCGCCGCGCCCAGCGGATTGAGGAACAGGTAGAGGTTCGCCTCCATGACCTCAAGCAGCAGGCCCATCAGCAGGTAGAGGCTACGAAAAAAGCAGCGGAAGCGGCTGCTTGGTGGCTATTTGGTACAGCGCTGGTATCAGCTATTGTTTCCGGCATTGCCGGTGGTATTGCCGTCATCAACTAATTTGACAGCTTTGCCTCGCTGAATATTTGGCTCAATTTAGTGACTCCTTCCTCAGTGAAGGAGTCTTTTTTTATCTTTATGTGATCATTTGGGTTTGATCAGAAATTGGATAGGATTTCCGTGTAGCTGAATTTAGAGTGGCTGATTGGGCACTTGGCTGATTGGGCACTTAAAGTACACGGTCAGGTGAAGAAATCGGGGGGCACAGTATGACTTACCAGCCAAGATACTTTCAGCAGTGGACTCAGGTACCGTTTCCAGCCGGTAAGCAGGGCTACACAGTGGCGATCGCTTGGTGGCTAGCTCAGTGCTCTCAGTTGGCTTACGAGAACAAAATTACGGTTGCCACCGAACTTAGACAAGCAAATTTTGAGCGAGTCGTCTTTTTTGATGCGGGGGGCACCCAGGCTTTTTTGGCCGTTCATCCCGGCGTTCCAGCAGGTGAGCAGTTTGCTGTCCTAGCCTTCCGGGGCACAGAACAAGATTCAATTGATATTTTGACCGATATCAATCTGGTCAAGCGTCTCTTTCCTAACGAAAACCTGATTGAAGCCGCCCCCCAAGAAATAAAAGCAACTCAGAAAAAACCGCGAACCAGAGCTAATTTCTATGCCCACGGCGGCTTCTTAGAAGGTATTTACCATGTCTGGGGCAGCGCCCTGAGCCAAAAAGTGCAGCAGATTTATCCACCCGGACAGGTTGAATGGAAAGGAACCCCCGGCATCAGCGAGGCCATCAGCGAGCTAGACCCGCAATGTCCGCTTTATATGACCGGGCACAGTTTAGGGGGGGCTTTAGCGACTCTGGCCGCCTACAAAGCGCTGATTTATCGTCAAGTCACCGGACTCTATACGTTTGGTTCCCCTCGCGTTGTGCAACGGCCTTTAGCAGAGGCTATTAACACCGATTTAGCCGGACGACTGCATCGGGTGGTCAATCATAACGACGTAGTCCCGCGACTGCCACCACGACTGCCCCCGCTCATTGATTTTCATCACATTGATGAGCGGGTTTATTTTACGAAGCGCCGTCAGCATATACTCCTGTCTGATACCAATGTTTTCTTATCAGACGCAGCGGTTCTGCTGCTGACGGTGCTAGAAGTTCTCTTAGCGCTGTTAACCTGCAAGCGCTATGTGCCACACACTATCCTAGACCACCAAATTTCTGAGTACGTTAAGGACATTGAGCGAGAGCTGAGCCTGTCTTGAAGCCGCCCACAACTAGTCGTTCCTAGCGCTGATTAACTCAAGTCACCCAAAGGTCTATTCCTGCAGATCGAGCGGCTCAATGCAGGCGGCAGTCTCGTGGCTAGGATTGTTGACCTGCGTACTTACCGGATAGCCCTGCATTTCGGCGGCGGCATAA
>JAAHIC010000655.1 GCA_010671965.1 Leptolyngbya sp. SIO4C5 | reverse complement strand
TCATTGAAATTTGACTATGAATCCAAACTTTGCCAAAGTCAAAATACTGAGTCTTAATTAATACCTTATGCTTGGCCGTATAGGCAGGACTCATAACGTTTATCGAAAAAATCGATAGATATCGGCTGGGCCGATCGCTAAAGTCATGGACATGTTGTACTAGGTCCTGAACCCATGCCGCAGCCTTCGCATTTGCAGCCGACCGCTCGAACTCACCTCAAGCGAGTGCCTCAGCGCGGGGAGTACGAAGTAGGGCAAATTTATCAAATTTTAGATGAGGCGCTGATCTGTCAGGTGGGCTTTGCCGTAAAGGGGCAGCCTTACGTAATTCCTACGGCCTACGGGCGGATTGGTGATCGCCTGTATCTACATGGCTCTCCGGCTAGCCGCATGTTGCGATCGCTTCAGGCCGGAATTGAGGTCTGTGTCAGCGTAACGCTGCTAGATGGTTTAGTGCTGGCACGATCGGCGTTTCACCATTCGATGAACTATCGCTCGGTGGTCGTGTTTGGAACGGCAACGGTGGTGGAGTCGCTAGCTGAGAAAGAGGCTGCGCTGAAAGCCTTTACTGAGCATGTGGTGCCCGGACGCTGGGATGAGGTGCGATCGCCCACTGAGGTTGAACTAAAAGGCACGCTAGTGCTGGCGCTGCCGCTAGAGGAAGCCTCAGCCAAGGTGAGAACTGGGCCGCCAGTTGACGATGCAGCGGATTATGAACTATCTGTCTGGGCTGGAGAAGTGCCGCTACGGGCTGTTGCTCAGCCGCCAGTACCTGATCCGCAGCTGCCCAGCGATCGCGCTGTTCCAGGCTATGTGAAAACCTATCAGAGGGGTTAGTCTGTTAGGCAGCTCTCTCGCATCTGCATCAGGCTATGGACTACGCCGTTATTGATCACCTCAGTGAAGCTCAGCTACAAGATTTGCACGCCCTCTACCAAACGGTCTGGTGGGCCAAAGGGCGATCGCTGGCAGACACCCGCCAGCTTGTGCAAAACAGCGATATCGTTATCGGCCTGTGCGAACCAGAGTCGGCGACGCTAGTAGGCTTCAGCCGCGTGCTGACAGATTTCCTGTTTCGGGCCATTATTTTTGACGTGATTGTGGCTCCAGGCTGCCAGGGGCAAGGAGTGGGCCGAGCCTTATTGGAAGCGACGGTCAACCATCGTGATCTAGCAGCAGTCGAATCCATTGGCCTATCGTGCCTGCCGGACATGGTGCCTTTCTATCAAAAATGGGGCTTTAGTGATGAGACAGAGCAAAAACTGATGCAGCGATCGCACTATGCCCGCCGTCCCGTGGATGAGTGATGCGTTGGTAGGCAAATGGAGCACTCTGAAACTTAATTGGCGTCATTACTCAGCGATAGCAGGCGAGGCGCTGCTGGAGGCGATCGCGATCGGCGGGCGATCGCAGTGCCTGAGCTGTCTCAAGCGCTTGATCGAGCTGGCCGGACTCGGCATAGCGAATTGCAATCGCTTCTAATAAACTGCCCCGATCGAACTCATTGACCAGCGGCACTGAGGGATCAATCTGAGCCGCTGCTGTATACAAATTTTCATCAGGACCGCTGAGGGCTTGAGCCAGGGTGAATGCCTGCTCTAAAAGCAGGGTTGCCGTGTCAAGCTGCTCAAGTCCCCGGTAGTAGTCGGCCGTTTTTACTAAAGAGGCAACCTTTTGATTGGCGTCCCCGATTTGCCCAGCGGCTCGGCGGGCTGTCTCTAAGTCTCCGGCCTCAAGCAGCTGATTGAGTACGACTTGTAGCAGTCTGTCATGCTCATAGGGATTCTGGAGGGTTGTTACTAGCTGCAGGGCTGGCTCGTAGGCAGCGACGGCTAGGTACTGTCTGATCCACTGCTCAATAGCGTATGACTCTGAGCCAGTATGCTCGGCTGGCGTCAGAGCTGCTGTTTGAATCGCCAGCGCTCGCTCTGGCTGTCCTAGCTGAACTAGCTCAACCGCGATAAGACCCAGCGCTTCTAGCTGAGCGGCAGACTCCTCAAGTATTTCTAGCGATCGCAGGGCCAAATCGAGCTGTTCAATTGCCTGCTCCTCTTGCCCGTCTAGGCGATAGGACCGGGCGATCGCCGTTCGTGCTAGCGCCTGATTAGGATAGTCGGCAGTATTGCCAATTTGGGGCAGCAGTTGTAGAGCCTGGTCATACTGTCCGGCCTGTCCATAGCCTTCAGCCTGATAGCGCTGGGCCAGGAAGCGGGTTTGGTTTTCCCAACCGGGAGGCAAGATTTCAGTCGCCTGGGCTGCGATCGCCATTTCGCCAGCGGCGCTGGCCTGCTGAATCAGCTTCAGCAATAGCTCGCTCTGCAGGGTGGCATCTAGCAATTGGCTAAGCTGCAGTGCCAGGGCATACCGTTCCGTGGCTAGGTAATCTACTGCAACGGAGCGAAGCAAATCGTCGCCGGTGTAAAAGGGCGTAATTGTCCGGGCAGCTGCTACGAGATCAGATATTATGGCTGCCGCTGGTTCAGGTGAACTTTCCTGGGCTGCCAAAGCCGCTAGCGTCTGCACTTTGATCTCAGGTGCGGCGATCGCTTTGGCAATTTCTAAGGCCCGATCTGGCTGACCAACGGCCTCATGGTTTAGGGCCAGCCGGGGGAGTCCAGCGCCAGAAGAGTCGAGTTGGGCTAGAGTCCAGGCTTGGTTTAAAGCGCTCTCGGCGGCGGCTATCTGACCAGACTCTGCCAGGAAACGGCCAATATCGCTCAGGGTATTCATCTTAACGGGGACAGCGGTTATCTGAGCGGCCACCTGCAGCGCCTGTTCCTCAGCTCCTGCCTGAGCATAGGCCCCAGCGATCGCGCTAAAGATGGCTGAACGGTACTCAGCATCGGTAGTTTGCATGGCCACAGTAGCGGATAGCGCCTGGTCTAATAGGTCGATGGCAATTTCGGTATCTCCAAGCTGGCTATATTCAACCGCAATAGGAGCCACAATTAGCCCGAAACCGTCACCCTGCAGGGAACCGAGCAGCGATCGCGCTTGATTGAGCAGCGGGCGGGCCGCTTCGGGCTGTCCTAGCTTTTGATAGTGCTGGGCTAGCTGAATCAGGATAGCTCGCTTGCTATTGAGAACGCCGTATTCTCCTGTTAGAGTTTGCGCCGCGACAGCTATCTGAGGTAGGAGTTCTAAGACGGCTTCTGACTCCTGGGTGGCGATCGCCTGGTCAATAATCTGA
>JAAHIC010000654.1 GCA_010671965.1 Leptolyngbya sp. SIO4C5 | reverse complement strand
CTCTCTAGGCGGCTTGTTGTCGTGAGCGTTTCCCCTGTGTTCTGTGGGCGCTGAAGCGGTCTGCCTTAGCCCTAGATTTACCCTTAGCCTTAGATTTACCTAGATTCAATTGGATAAGCATTTAAACCGAGATGGAAGCATCAAAAACTCGTCAGATTAGCGATCGCGTCGCCCAGCTTTACAACACCTATCCCTTTCCGCCAGAGCCAATTTTAGACGAGCCACCGCCGGGCTATAACTGGCGCTGGAACTGGTTAGCGGCCTACGCTTTTTGTACGGGACAAAAGCCGCCTAGAGAGAATATCCGTATTCTGGATGTGGGCTGCGGCACGGGTGTCGGCACTGAGTACCTAGTACACTTGAATCCGCAGGCCGAAGTGGTAGGCGTAGATCTTAGCGTCGCCGCCATTGACATTGCCCGTGAGCGTTGTCGCCGCTCCGGGGCCGAGCGAGTCGAGTTTCATAATCTCAGCCTCTACGACATCGATCAGATTTCGGGGCAGTTTGATCTGATCAACTGCGTCGGCGTCCTGCATCACTTGCCCGATCCAGTTCGGGGAATTCAGGCGATCGCCCCTAAGCTGGCCCCCGGCGGCCTGATGCACATCTTTGTCTATGCCGCCTTAGGCCGTTGGGAAATTAGCCTGATGCAGCAGGCGATCGCGCTGCTCCAGGGCGATCGGCGGGGTGACTACACCGATGGCGTTAAAGTCGGGCGACAGGTCCTTGCCTCACTGCCGGAAAAGAACCGTCTGGTACAGCGCGAAAAGCAGCGCTGGTCGATGGAGAATCAGCGGGACGAGTGCTTTGCCGATATGTATGTGCATCCGCAAGAGGTGGACTACACTGTTGACTCGCTGTTTGAGCTGATTGCCGCTTCTGAGCTGGATTTTGTTGGGTTCTCTAATCCGCAGTACTGGCAGATTGAGCGACTGTTGGGCCAAGCGCCAGAACTAATTGAGCGGACGCAAAATTTGAGCGATCGCCAGCGCTATCGCCTAATTGAGCTGCTCGATCCAGATATCAGTCACTACGAGTTTTTCCTCAGCCGTCCGCCCTTGCCTGTGGCTGACTGGCAAGATGAGGCTCAGCTGCTGAAAGCTATTCCCCAGCGTCACCCCTGCATGGAAGGCTGGCCGAGCCAGTCTGTGTTTAATTACGACTACCAAATCACCAAGCTATCCCCGGCAGAATTTGACTTCCTGCAGGCCTGCGATCGCAATCAGACTTCCGAAACCGTAGGACAGATAGCAGAAAAATTATCGACGCCTTTGGAAACCGTGCGGCAGCTTCAGTCGCAGCAGCTAATTATCCTAGAGCCGCAATAGGCGATCGCTAAATCTAGCTGGCGAAAAATAATTCTGCAAAATCCAATACCCAAATTTCCATTAAGTATTATTGCCGTGATATGATCTGCTCTGGCTTGAAGGTTGGCTAAAGCTTTTATGCCAGCAAGGAATATGAGGTTGTGAGTTCGTCCAGAGAGTCTCTTGAAGTAGATTCGGTGCAAGCGTCAGACACAGAACCTCAGCTGTCCTCAGCCCAGCCGAGTGAGTCTATGCAGGAGTACTATCAGCTGCAGCAAGGTCTGCTATGGTACACCCTCTTGCTATCAGGAATTATCTTTGGGTTTGTCTGGGTTTTCTATTCCTTGCACATCGCTCTGAATTATTTAATCGGAGCGTGCACAGGTGTGGTTTACTTGAGGATGTTGGCTAAAAGCGTGGCACAATTGGGTCGCCAAAAGCAGCGACTCGGCAGCGGGCGACTGGCCTTGTTTATTGGCTTGATGGTTGTCGCTAGCCAACTCAACCAGCTTGAAGTAGTTCCTATCTTTTTAGGTTTTTTGACCTACAAAGGGTCTTTGCTGGGGTACACAGTCTGGGCCGCGCTGACATCGGAATAATGGAATTTTCGGTAGTCTAGCATCCTTTTTATCTGCAGATTCCTACGGAAATCTTAAAGTTTATGGAGATGTTGAATCCCTTGTCTTCTGTATTTCCCTTGCCTCTAGCTGAGTTAGAGGTGGGGCAGCATCTTTACTGGCATATTGGCAACTTAAAGGTGCACGGTCAGGTCTTCCTCACTTCCTGGTTTGTGATCGCGGTGTTGGTGATTGCCTCACTGTTGGCAACCCGGAAGGTTGAGCGGATTCCTTCGGGTCTGCAGAACTTTATGGAGTATGCGCTAGAGTTCATTCGTGACCTGGCAAAAAACCAGATTGGTGAAAAGGAATATCGCCCCTGGGTTCCCTTTGTCGGTACGCTTTTTCTGTTCATCTTTGTCTCTAACTGGTCAGGTGCGCTGGTTCCTTGGCGGCTGATTCATTTGCCCGCTGGTGAACTTGCAGCTCCAACCAACGACATCAATACAACAGTGGCGCTGGCTCTGCTGACTTCGGTTGCTTATTTTTACGCCGGATTTAGCAAGCGTGGACTTGGCTATTTTGCTCGCTATATTGAGCCAACTCCCATTCTGCTGCCAATCAATATTCTTGAAGATTTCACCAAGCCTCTTTCCCTTAGCTTCCGTCTGTTTGGCAACATCTTGGCAGACGAGCTGGTCGTAGCTGTTCTAGTGCTGCTGGTACCTCTGTTTGTACCGCTGCCGGTAATGGCTTTAGGACTCTTCACCAGCGCAATTCAGGCATTGATTTTCGCTACGCTAGCGGCTGCCTACATTGGTGAAGCAATGGAAGGGCATGGTGCAGAAGAGCATGAGTGATAAAGATCGCTCAGTTGACAGTTGGTTGATGCTGGACTCACGTCCTTTACTGCTCATCAACTAAGGCACAAAGCCTAATGTATCGAGGTTGACTGGCCTCATTTTCCCTCCAAATCTGTTTTAGTCTGTCAATTTTCACTTTGAGGTAAGGAACACATGGATCCTATTATTGCTGCTGCTTCCGTTGTAGCTGCTGCATTAGCTGTTGGTTTAGCAGCTATTGGGCCTGGAATCGGTCAGGGTAACGCGGCAGGTCAAGCGGTAGAAGGTATTGCGCGTCAGCCCGAAGCTGAAGGTAAAATTCGCGGTACTCTACTGCTGAGCTTGGCCTTCATGGAAGCGCTTACCATTTACGGCCTGGTTGTTGCTCTCGTTCTGCTCTTTGCTAACCCTTTTAGCTAAGAAGTAGATATGGAAGAGGGAGTTGCTAGTCAACTTCCTCTTCCATATCTACTTCTTAGCTAAAAGGGTTAGCA
>JAAHIC010000653.1 GCA_010671965.1 Leptolyngbya sp. SIO4C5 | reverse complement strand
GGTCTGTAAAAGTTTGACATCGGGATTGAGCAAGTCCGCTGCCTAGCTCCACTACCCGATGTCAAACTTTTACAGACCTTACCTAGAAACCAGGCAGATCACCATCCTCTGTAGAGAGAGTTTGACTGAAATCCTGCAGAATCTCTTTACCCACCGCTTCATAATCTTGCCAGCCCAGCTCGGCCCTTGGATCTTTGATCGCGTAGACAGGCACTCCCGCTAAAGCTGCCTTCTGAAACGCCGCCACCCGCCGAATCCCCGCTTCTAAAACCGGCAGGCTCACCTCTTTTAGCAAGGTTCTCACTTCTGTCCCTGCTTTGCTGGGCTTGGGGGGAATCGCCGTCAGCAGGATGCGGTAGCCACGCATTTGAATTTGATTCAGGTACTCTACGGTCAGCACTAGGGCATCTAAGGCTAAAATATCCGGCGTGGTGGGCAAAATTAGCAGATCACAGCTACTGGCTAGGGCAACTAAGTCCTCAGGAACCGGGCGAGCAGGGGTATCAATCACGACATGTCCGTAGGCGCGACTGCTCTGTCCGGCCTGCCACTCGTTTAATACTTCAAAGGGTAGCTCACCGCGACTGGCCCAGTTGAGAGCCGAGCGGTTGGGATCGGCATCAATCAGCAATGTTTCTGCCTGCCCCTGAAAAAAGGCAGCCAGATGAATTGCAGTCGTTGTTTTGCCAACGCCTCCCTTAAAGCTGGCAACTGTAATAATCATGTCATTAGGGTATGTCGAAAGGGGAAAATGGGGGAGAGGGTGGATGCTTGTTGGGGGAAATGGGGGAGAGGGTGGATGGGTTTGTTGGGGGAGATGAGGGAGATGGGGAAGATGAGGTTGAAAGGTGTGCGGCTGGAGTTGTTGGATGCGGGAGCGACGAACAGGCTGGGACAGTGGCTGGGGCGATCGCTGCCAGCGGGGACAGTGCTGCTACTGCGGGGTAACTTAGGTAGCGGTAAGACAACTTTGGTGCAGGGGCTGGGGGCCGGACTGGGGATTGCCGAAACGATTGATAGTCCCACATTTACCCTAGTGAATGAGTATCTGACCGGGCGGGTACCGCTTTACCACATAGACCTCTATCGGCTCGATGGAGCCGGAGTAGACTCGCTTTACTTAGAGACTTACTGGACGGGGGTGGAGGTGGAGCCGGGAATTGTGGCGATTGAATGGTCAGAAAAGCTAAATTATCAGCCGGAGGAGCCGCTGACTATCCACCTCGGCTATACCGACCAGGGACGCCAAGCCAGACTCCATCCCTCCACGCCAGCCCAAGCCCACCTTTTAGAAACCTGTCATGAACTACTGGCTGATGAAGTCTGAACCGGATGTCTACAGCATCACCGATTTACAGCGAGATCAAACTGAGATTTGGGACGGGGTGCGTAACTATCAAGCTCGCAACTTTTTACGAGAGATGCAGGTGGGCGATCGCGCTTTTTTCTATCACTCCAATACCAAACCACCCGGAATTGCCGGACTGATGGAAATCGTAGCGGCCAACATAAACGATCCCAGCCAGTTTGACGCCGACAGTCCTTACTACGATGACAAGTCAACCCCTGAAAATCCCCGCTGGCAGACGGTAAAGGTAGCATACCTAGAAACCTTTGCCGACTACATTCCCTTAGGGACGCTCAAAGCAGCTTTCAGCCCGGAAGATCTGCTGGTGGTGAAGCGAGGCAATCGCCTATCGGTGATGCCTATAGCTAAGACTGTGGCCGAAAAAATTTTGGCGATCGCCCAATCATAATCTTCAAAGATGTTCCTTGAGCGCAACCGTTTTGCATATGTTCCTTGAGCGTAGCCGAAAGGAACTACCAAGGCAGCACCTCACCTTTGGCGTGCCAGAAAGTACCTGTATTCTCCAAGCTCAGCTCGTCGATGCGCTGCAGCAAATTTTGCACCGACTCCGCCGGGGAAATACCGCTGCTGGTATGCCCGGTCATGCGAGTGCTGACCAAGCCAGGATGCAAAATACCCACGGCAATCCCTTCTGGCTTTAGATCATGGGACAAAGACTTGCCCGCCATAGAAACCGCGACTTTAGACATGCGATAGCCATAGGAACCGCCAGAAGTATTGTCTTCAATCGATCCCATACGGCTGGTCATGATGATGACCTTGGAGCCTGAGTGCAGGTGCGGCAAAAGCGCTTGGGTGAGCCGCAGCGTTCCGAGCGCATTGACCTCAAACTGTTTGCGAATGCTTTCAAAGTCTAAATCGTCCAAAGTGACGCGCTCTAGAATGCCAGCGTTATTAATCAAAATGTCAATCTCGGTGCCTTTGAGCCGCTGGGACAGATCGGCTACAGCCTGCTCAGAGGTGATGTCTATTCCGGCTTCTACCCGGACACCCAAATTCTGCAACTCATCAGAGGCCGAGCGGCAAACAGCAATTACCGTATCCCCCCGCTCCTTAAGCTGGCGGCAATACTCATAGCCAATACCGCGATTCGCGCCCGTTACCAAACAAGTTGCCATTGGTTAACTTCCTTGCTCCTGTCTTTATCCGCTCCCTATTCTAGAGGCAGCAGCGGCTGAAAAATTCCCTCTGCAGATACAGCAAACCCGGCCGGATATGGGATGCGATCGCGGGCAAATTCAATCAGGGACGTTTGAGTTTTTGGCCGCAGATAGCGGTCTGTCCGCTGAGGTAATCGACTCGGTATGATAAGAGCAGACTCAGCCAGGTTGGAGAAACTTTCAAAGTGGTACAAGCACAATTCCAGAAACTGACGCTGGAGAAATTTTTAGAACTGCCTGAGACTGAGCCTGCCAGCGAGTATATTGATGGTCGAATTAGCCAAAAGCCGATGCCTCAAGGAAAACACAGCAGGCTGCAAGGCGAATTCGTTCCAGCTATTAATGGTGTTGTCAAAGCCGCAAAAATTGCCTGTGCCTTTCCCAAGCTGCGCTGCACCTTTGGCGGTCAGTCTACTGTGCCTGACATTGCTGTCTTTACCTGGCAGCGAATTCCCTGCGATGAAAAGGGAGAAATTGCCAACTCATTTTTGCTGGCTCCAGACTGGGTAATTGAAATTTTATCTCCAGGTCAAAGTCAGACCAAGGTAACTAAGAATATTCTGCACTGCTTAAAACACGGGACGCAGATGGGATGGTTAATCGATCCTGATGAAAAAGCTGTTTTGGTTTATCGCTCCAAGCAGGAAATTGAGGTCTTTGATCAGTCTCAA
>JAAHIC010000652.1 GCA_010671965.1 Leptolyngbya sp. SIO4C5 | reverse complement strand
GCTCGCTATTTTGAGCTACCACTGCCTGAGTTTTTTGCTGATCTTCTTCCTGCTTATCTTCCAGGCGAGCTAAGAATCCCTGAACATCTTGCTGAATGTATTGCTCGACTCGGTTGGCAAAAATTTTATAGGCGTTGTCGTGGGAGGCAAAATCTCGGTATGGCCCCGTCAGTTGGAAAAACTGCCAGCCTTCAATTTTCATGCCCTCGGCTGTATTGCGATAGTTGCGATACTTTTCGCCGTGGGCAAAAAATTCTTCGACCGCCGCCGAAATAGCTACGGTTTGGCTCAGGCCAAATGCGGTCCAGCCTAAAGCTGCTTTAAATCTGGCATCCCCCTGATTGTTCAATCCCACCAGAGCCGGAACAATTACGCCCCCCACAATCGTCACCATCCTCAGAAAATAGTGGCGATTGCGCTCCTTATTGGCCCGACTTTCTAGCCAAAGTACCTGGTCTAGCCAGCGGCTTTTCAAAAAGTCTTTGCGTAAATCAGCCAGATCTAGGCGATCGATAATCTCACCGAGCGTCTGCTTCAGATATTGGCGATAGTCGTTTTTCTTAGCCATGAGTTCAGTTACACCCTGAGTTGTAACAGCATTTACATCCACGCCGCAGCTCAGAAGTAGACGTTTGAGGGTCGAGAACCCAAACGCAATGGATACCAACCAGTTCGTGCCTAGGCTCGTTACGGTGCCTGGTACACGGCTTGAACGCTCTACATTCAGGACAATAATGCGCTAAAAATACTTGTCTGTCTCTATCTGCTTAGATGAAGTTTACAAAAATTTCACTTGCCGACAGGCTTCAGCCGCTGTTTGCATAATTTAAGCAACCGGGTGATAGCGATTGGTTACGATAAGGACGTGTCTAATCGGCTCGCCCTATGGATCTGCGCTTAGAAACTCTGCAGCCTCAGTATGAGAAAGTTTTCCTGTCCTGCCGCCTCAAGCAGGGAGCTGAATCAGAAGTTAAAACCGTTGGCGATCGCTTAGTAGAACTGCGATCGCATTATGAAGTCGTCGAGCAAGCAACGGGGATTCCCTGGTGGTTTGCCGGATTGCTGCATTTTCATGACTGGAATTTTCGAGAACCTGCCTTGTTTGAAAAAAAGGCGGTGGAAGTGCTGATGGCAAAGCAGTACCATCAAGCCCGCAACCGTACCCTAGGTGCCTATCTGTGGGGTTTAGACCTGTGGAATGGCTTTCGAGATGGCGCTGGCGACGAATCAGAGTGGATCTGGGCGGGTACCAATGTTCTGGCAAAAGACTCGGACAAAGTTGGAGCGGCAGCCCTGCTGGTTTATCTGCAAGAGCAAGGCATTGTTGATATGCCTAAGCCCGATCAGGGCCAGCGGCTAATTGTTTTGGCCGATACGCTCTTTAAAACGCAGCCCCAGCAGTCTTTTAAGCTAGGGGCCGAGGACAAGCTCTCGGTTCACAAGGGCACTCGCCTAGAAATTTTAGAAGATGAGCCTGCCGAGGCAAACCATATGAAGGTGAAGCTGCCAGATGGTGTTTTACTGGGCCAAAACAACCGTAGCGATTGGTATATCTTTGCGGGCCACGTCCATGTAGAGGGCACTGAACCCGATAACAAGCCGCAAGATCAGCCCGAAGAACCCGTCACCAAAATTGAAGACCCCGATCCCGGTCCGTCGATTAATGTGCCCAAGCTAGGGATGGTGTATCTAGGCAAACCGATCATTGAAGGCGGCCACTTTAGCTGGGCTGAGGCCACCAAAAATGGCAGTCGCATCCCAGTGGATGCCACGGTGGTAGACGGCATTCTCAAAATTGCCGAGGTAATGGAAGAGGTACGGGAATATCTGGGCAATCGGCCAATTCAGGTCAATTCCTGGTACCGTGATCCGGCTACCAACCGCCGGGTGGGAGGCGCGTCCAAATCTCGTCATCTCAGCGGTGATGCTGTCGATTTCGTCGTCCAGGGAATTGCCCCACCCCAGGTCAACCGCCAGCTCGAAGCCTGGTGGAATAACCGGGGGGGATTAGCCAGCGCCAGCAGCTTTACCCACATTGATGCTAGGGGCTATCGGGCTCGCTGGAGCTACGGCTTTTAGCGATCGCCCTGCAGTTCATCACGCCAGCGAAAGCGATACGGCTCATCCTCAGCCCCCCACACCTGATTGCCCTCAGGGTCGAAGCCCCGATCCCAGGTGTCCATGCCCTGGCTGTGCAGCACGATGGTATTGGTGATGCTGGTTGCGCCCCGCACCTCGGTCGGGCAGCCCGCTGGCGGCGTCATTCCCACGAAGCCTAAGACTGAGGCGTTGAGAAACACCGAGCAGGTATAGTCTCCCAGTTCGGCTACCTGGCGCTCAGCCAAGGGGCGATCGCACAGGCCAATCCACTGCTCTGGTGCTGTGGGACGATAAGCACGGGACTCAACTTGGTTATCAACAGCAGACACCAGCCATAGAAACCGCTGGCGATAGGGCTGATCGAGTTTTTCAGACAGGGCTTGCTCCTGATAAAGCAGATACCCCCCCTCCCCTAGATCTGTAGATAACTCAGCTTCGCAGGTGGTCATCTGCACGCTGACTCGATCGGGGTTGGAGGCTGCCTGCTCGGCGGTGTCCATCACGCCGATAAGATGATTGGCAACCTGCTGGGCCAGGGGGTCACCTTCTACAGAGACCGGTTCAGTTTGCGCGATCGCCCCTGTACTGACGGTTAGCAAAAAAATCGAAACAAGCGATCGCCTTAAAATTCTCATAGCCCAAACGTCTAGATGGAGTCTGCTTTATAAACTATAGAGAATAAGGCTAACCGCGATCGCGACCTAACTGTTCCAACTTGCGGGCAAGTGCACATAACGGCTTACTATGACTCACCCCTGCCTTGAGGAAATTCTGGCTGAACTGAAGCAGTATCTAGAACGCGAGTATCAGGGAAGTTTGGCAAAAATAGTCTTGTTTGGCTCACAAGCTAGGCAGGATGCCGAAACCGATTCAGATATTGATGTATTGGTTGCGCTAGACAAGTCATTTAGTTTTATAGAAGAAGTTAAGCGCACTAGCGACTTTATCACAGAGCTATGTCTTGAAAGAGCGGTTTTGGTTTCTCTAATATTTGTGTCTGCCTCACGCCTAGAAACCGAGCAGACACCTTTCTTCATGAATGTTCGACGAGAGGGAATATTGCTGTGACTCCCGAACAAACCGCTTTCTGTAGCAAAGCGGTTTGA
>JAAHIC010000651.1 GCA_010671965.1 Leptolyngbya sp. SIO4C5 | reverse complement strand
TATGCCTACACCCCACTCACTATATTCACGGCGGCACTAACCGCGACAAGCGGCAGCAGATGATCGCCCAGTTCCAAGATCCTGAAACTGAGCCGTCGGTGTTTGTGCTGTCGCTCAAGGCGGGGGGTGTAGGCATCACCCTGACGAAGGCGAATCACGTCTTCCATTTCGATCGCTGGTGGAACCCGGCGGTGGAAAATCAGGCCACTGACCGGGCTTTTCGTATCGGCCAAAAGAAAAACGTATTCGTCCACAAGTTTGTAGCGATGGGGACGTTGGAGGAGCGGATTGATCAGATGATTGAAGACAAGAAAAAGCTGGCCGGGGCGATTGTCGGTTCAGATGAGTCCTGGCTGACGGAGCTGGATAATAATGCTTTTCAAAAGCTAATAGCCCTGAATAAGCAGGCGATTTTGGAGTAGAGATCATGGCCCAGATGAGTCGTACCTGGTGGGGGCAAAAGTTTATCGCCGCCTTAGAAGAGATTTCAGACTCGGCCCGCCTCAGCCGGGGTCGCAGCTACGCCCGCAATGGCAAAGTGCTGGATTTTCAGATTGTAGACGGCACCGTCACCGCCCAGGTGCGCGGTTCGGTCAATCCCTATTTCGGGGTCTATAAAGAGCCGCTGTACCATACCAGCATTGAGTTTCAGCCAATTAGTAAGGCCAAATGGGCGGCAGTAGTCGCGCTGATGGCCTCCAAAGCCAGCCTCATCTCCCGGCTGATGCTCAACGAAATGCCCGAATCGATTGAAGACAGCTTCGCCACTTTGGGACTGCCTTTTCTGCCCAAAAGCAAACAAGATTTTTCCACCGACTGTTCCTGCCCGGACTGGAGCAACCCCTGCAAGCATATTGCCGGGGTGCACTACCTGCTAGCGGCCCAGCTCGATCGCGACCCGTTTTTACTGTTTGAGCTGCGGGGGTTATCCCGCCAGGCGCTGCAGGCAGAGCTAGCTAAGTCCCCGTTGGGACAGGCACTGGCAGAGGAGCTGATCGCCCAGCAGCAAGCGCCCCAATCTGCCGAGAGCTATTTCACCCGGCCAGCCGTCACAACGGTTGCAGATCGCGATCTGCAGCGCTTTTGGCAGGGAGAAAAGCGGCTGCCCCAGTCAGTTGAACCAGCTTCAGCGGCGTTAGTCTCAGCCGTTATGATTAAAAAACAGGGTGATTTTCCGGCTTTTTGGTCACGGGAAAATTCGTTTATTGACGCTATGTCAGAAGTTTACGAGCGAGTCAAGGCAAAGAACAAAGATTTGCTCTAGTACTTTTGGCTGATGGCTGGCTGAGGCAGCCACCAGCTCTGATCAGAAAATACGCGGATCCGCCCATGAAAATTCAGTATTTTTAGGGTTAAATTAGCCCAAACCTCTAGAGAAAAGACGGAATATAGACGCTTACAAATCAAATATAGACGCTTACATGGATATTTTTAGGGGATCCCAGCTCCACGCTTTGACGACTGAACAATCACAACAGAGCCTATCACCCGATCATTGCGACCAGCCGACAAATTGGTGTCCCCTCACGACAAAGATTGCCCAACAAATTCAGCGATCGCAGGCGCTAGAGACTATTGAGCAAACTGCCGTAGCTGCGGTGCGGGATCTGTTGGGTTGCGATCGCCTCTGGATTTGTCAGTTCGATGCTAACGGGAGCGGTCAAATCGTAGCTGAGGCCGTCTTGCCGGCCCATCAATCGCGGCTGCACCAGACAGTCGCATATCCTGCCCTAGAGGCTCACTGGCTTGAGGCCGACCTAGAGCAGGGGTTTTTAGCGATCGCTGATGTGGCAACCGCCAACCTAGAGCCGGAACAGACAGCACTGCTGGCCCAGCTTCAGGTCAAAGCCAGTTTGACGGTGCCGATTTGCAACCAGACCCAGCCTTGGGGGCTGTTGATGGCCCAGAGCTGTACCGGGCCGCGACAGTGGCAGACCTGGGAAGTGGAGGGTATGCAGCAGGTAGCCTTACAGCTCAGCATTGCTGTGCATCAGGCGGCCCTAGCCGAGCAGCTCCAGGCAGCAAAGCTAGAACTTGAAACTAGCGCAGCGCGGCAGACCCAGGAGCTGGCCGATACCAACCAGCGGTTTTTAGAAGAAGTTTATGAACACGCCCAGGCAGTGGCCACAATCCGGCAGCGAGAGGTATTTTTGCGCCAGATTCTTAACAGCCTGCTGACGTTTGTTGCGGTGATAACGCCCAAGGGCAAACTGTTAGAGGTTAACCAGGCTCCCCTAGAGATTGCCGGACTAGTGCGCGAGGATGTCATCGGTCAGCCCTTCGCGGAAACCTACTGGTGGGGCTATGAGGCCGCCGCTCAGGAAAGAATATGGCAGGCGATCGCCCAGGCCCAGCAGGGAAATGTCGTTCGCTTTGACATTGCGGCGCAGGTAAAAGAGGGGCGGCAAATCATGGTTGATTTTTCGCTCGCGCCGATTACTGATAGCGCCGGGAACATTACCCATCTAACGGCCTCTGGCATTGATATCACCCATCGCAAACAGGCCGAAAGCGAGCTCAGCCAGAGCAAAGAACAGCTTGAAGACTTTTTTGATAACGCCAGCGATCTGATTCAAAGTGTTTCCCTGCGCGACGGTAACTTTGTCTATGTCAATCGCGCTTGGCGAGAAACGCTGGGGTATAGCGCTGAGGAAATCGCCACCCTCACCATTTTCGACATCCTCGCTCCGGAGTGCCTCCCCGGCTGTCAGGCGCTCTTTGGGCAGTTGCAGGCAAATACCACTCAGGCCGCGAAACACCTGGAAGTTATCTTCCTGGCAAAAGACGGACGCAAAATTCTGCTAGAGGGAAATATCAATACCCAATATCAGGCAGGCATGCCCCTCTACACTCGCGGCATCTTTCGAGACATAACCGCCCAGCGGCAGGTACAAATGGCCCTGCAGGAGCAAGCCGTTATCCTGCGCATCTTCTACGAGACATCTCCTCTGATGATGGGCGGCGTGGAACTCTCAGCCGATGACGACATTCTGCATACGTTTCACAATCCGGCGACGGTTGAATTTTTTGAAACCACGCCAGAGGCCCTGACGAATAAGTGGATTAGCGAACTCGGCGCACCTAAGGACTTGGTGCAGCTCTGGGTTTCTCACTACCGTCAAAGCCAGCAGCAACGACAGCCTGTGCAGTTCAGCTATAAGCACACTGCCAAGTCTGAAACCTGCTGGCTGCTTGCTACCGTGTCA
>JAAHIC010000650.1 GCA_010671965.1 Leptolyngbya sp. SIO4C5 | reverse complement strand
TGGCCCCTATCAGATTCAGGTAGGTGAGGACGAAATTCAAATTCGCGGAGCGCTAGGCTGGGCCAAGCAAAAGCAGATGACACCGCTGAACCTGATGATTCTGCGGGTGGTGATGCTGACGGTGGGCCGTTTTTCCCCAAATTTGATTCGCAAGCTGCTGCAAAAGGTGCTGATTACCGGCAAAAAGCCAGCACCGTTTGAGTTTGTCCGCGCCTTTCGCTGGCAAAACGGCCAGTGGCATGTGACTGATGAGCTGAGGACGGATAACTGGGACGCGGTGGTTTCTGGCGGCATTGGGGTAGATCAAACTTCTATTTACGTGGTGATGAGCCGCACCTTCCAGCGCGGTCAGCTACAGCCCTGGCTAGATCTCACGCCGCAAATTCGTCAACTACAGCCCGGACAACCCCTGAAGGTGGAGCGATCGCTATAGCCATGAAACGCATTATTTCTCTTGTTGTCAGCCTCGGTATTCTGGTCATCATCTATACCCGGATTGACGTGGCTAATCTCGTTAGCGTGTTTCAGAATTCTGATCCGCTGTGGATGGTGGTTAGCTTAGGCATGGTGATTCCGATTACGGCGGTGACCTCCTGGCGCCTGCAGCAGATTGTGCCCTCTAAGGCGAAGCTGGGCTTCGGTGAAGCTAACAAGCTGATCCTGGCGGCGAGTACCCTAAATATGGTGCTGCCTTCCAAAATGGGAGACATTGCTAAGGCCTATTTCATGCGCGATCGCGGTAATCTCAGCGGTTCTTTGTCCCTGTCCATCGTGGTGTTTGAAAAGGCCAGCGATATGCTGTCGCTGCTGCTGTGGTGTGCTTTTGGCCTGCTGCTTTACCCGCAAAAGGACTTTCTCTTTTGGGTGATGACGGTAGGGGTAGTCGGCGGTCTCATTTTAGGGATGCTGCTGCTGGGCTCTAAAGCCTTTGCCCAGTTTTTCTTTCAGCTCGCCAAGAGAATTGCCCCTAAGAAGATCAAGCAAAAGCTCCACACCATGCAGGTTTCCTGGAGCGAGATGCACGATTACTTCTGGGGCGATTCGCGGCAGTTGACGGTGATTTCCCTCACTTCTATCTTTATTTGGTTCCTGCACCTGCTGCAAATTTGGTTCTTTATTTTGGCCTTGCAGGCTTATACTCCTTTCTTGACTAACTTAGCCCTGTCACCCTTAGCCATTCTGGCCGGGCTGTTGCCGCTGACCTTTGCCGGAGTGGGCACCCGTGATGCGGCGCTGGTCGCCTTTTACGCACCCTACTTTGACGCCGCGACTGGAGCCGCTTTGGGTTTGCTCTGTACCTCTCGCTATTTCTTACCTGCAGTGGGGGGTCTGCCTTTCCTCAGCCAGTATATTTCGGCGGTCAAAGCCTTCAAAAAGCCGCTACGACCTAAAACTATCAATCGGTCATAGGGAGCTAAACGCTTAAGTCTGATCGTCGATAGGTACTTCAGAGATAGGCAGCTCAAAGTAAAAGGTGCTGCCCTGCCCTGGCTCAGAGCTCACCCAAAGACGACCTTCATGTCTATCGATGATGCGGCGACAGAGCGCTAGCCCGATGCCGCTGCCCGGTGTCAAGCTTTGATGGCTGCGGTGAAAAAGAACAAAGATTTTTTCTAAATCCTCAGTCGGAATGCCCAAGCCATTGTCGAGGACTTGAAATTGCCAAATATCAGCCAGTTCTTGAGCTGAAATATGGACTGTAGGAATTTCGGCTGAGTTATGCACAATGGCATTTTTAATCAAATTGCCAACAAGCTGACTGAGTAAAGAGTAGTTGCCGTATACCGTTGGCAGTTCCGTCCAGCTCACATCAGCGTTCCGTTCAGCGATGAGAGGCTGAAGGTCTGCCACGGCATTGTCGAGAACAGCCTGCATGTCTACAGGTTCAAAAATATTGCGGCTGCGAGACTTGAGCTTGCCGTATTCCAGCAGCGCAGTGAGCGTCCTATCTAGGTTGGCTGCATTGCGCTGTCCCAACTGCAGAAACCGCTGACGCTTCTCCTCCGAAAAATTGTACGACAGCATATTCAGGCTGGTTTGCACTATTCCCAAGGGCGATCGCAGTTCGTGGGCGGCAGTGTGACAAAAATCTTCTAAAGTTTGATTGCTTTCTCTAAGCTGCTGCAGAGTATCTCGCAGCGCATATTGTCGCCGCCGATTTTGCAAGCAAGATTGAACGACGGAAATAAAAACGTGGGGCTTAATTGGCGTTTCTAGCAGTACCAAGCTGCCCACATAGTTCAAGGTATGCACAAAGGATAGACAGGCTGGAAACCGCTGACAGTCCTTTAGTAGAAGAATCACCGGAATGTCTGACCACTCTGGCTGCTGATTGAGGTATGCAATCAGCTGTCGCGCCGTGTTCTCAGTGACGAGCACTTCTTCTGTCAGCACGACTAAAGCAGCTTCATCACAGATAGCCTCGGCGACGGCCTGGACGGTGGGCGAATTTAGACAGACAAAGCCGTGTTTTTCCAGAACTTGTCGCAGGACGACTGCATTGCGACCAGCCTGAGCTGATAAAACAATGCGCTCAGAACTTGTCTCAGATGGGGCAGTTGGGCTATTGCTAGTCATCTGTCTGAAACAACTGACGAGACTTACCAACATAATTGGGCATTCCAGACAAAATGCCTGTGAACTGGCTGAGAGGTTCGCCTACCTGGATGCCATTAGGCTGAAAATTGAGAGCACGAATTCGTTTTTCGTGAGAGCCATAGCGTTTTTTGTAGACGCTGATAGCCTGCCGTAAACTGCCTTCTGCCTCAAAGTGCCGTAGTAGCAGCACGGTGTCAGCTAGATAGCTGATATCTACTGGAACTTCCAAATTGGAGCCGACCACACCGTGCTGCGCCACAACCAAAAAAGATAGCACTCCCTGGCGACTGAGAAATAGCAGCAGCTCATGCATTTGAGTCAGCAGATATTGCTCGCTAGGCATGGAATTGAAGTACCCGGTTAGGGTATCTATAATGACCAGCTTCGCGCCCCAGTCAATCACGTCTCGCCGTATCCGATTGAGCAGTCTACCCGGCGTAATGCCGTTCAAGTTTATTTCATGGAAGCGTACCTGATCTTGCTCGATGAAAGGAGCAAGATCCATGCCTAAGCCAGCAGAGCGCTGCTTTAGGGTATGCACTAGCTCGTCAAACAGGAAAAAACTAGCCTTGGCCCCTTGACGCATAAAGTTTTGGGCAAACAGCGTAGCGGTTGAAG
>JAAHIC010000065.1 GCA_010671965.1 Leptolyngbya sp. SIO4C5 | reverse complement strand
TCCTTGGAGGCTTTTCAAGCACTCAAGGTCTCTGCTAAAGGGATAGACCCGCGCCAGTGCAGCAGATACAGATCTAAATAGTCAGTTTGTAAACGCTTCAGGCTGCGATCGCAGGCGGCTAACACCCCTTGGTAGCTGGCATTGTGGGGATAAACTTTGCTAACTAGGAAGACTTCGGCGCGGCGTCCAGCGATCGCTTCGGCAATCACTTCTTCAGCACCGCCTTCACCGTACATTTCAGCAGTGTCAATCAGGGTCATGCCCAGATCTAGTCCGTGGCGTAGGGCTGCAACTTCATCTGAGCGTGACTTAGCGGCTTCGCCCATGCGCCACGTACCCATACCGAGCACAGGAATTTGTTGTCCAGAAGGCAAGTTGAGCGATCGCATAGGTGAGTCTCCAGTCTGAACGCCCCTATTGTGTCAAAGACCGTGTCTACAGCCATCCCTCCGGCGGTACTTTTAGATCTGTGACCGTCTGTGACCGATAGCAGTTACAGGGCAGATTATGCTCAAGCCCCAGGTGTTAGCTGAGTTACAAATCCAACCTTAGCTACTGTGGTGACGGTTTTGACAAACTGTTAGCTTAGACTTAGCAATCAGGCTAGGCATCTGCCGAGCATTGCCGCTACAGAGTTAGTGATTGTGAAAACCTCTCAACTACGCGGGCATCAGGCTAATAACCGCGCTGAGCAGCATTCTAGAAACAGTCAGTTGCGATCGCGCCCCTTTGCCACATCGGCTAGTTCCCCTCAGCTCAAGCCGCAGTCCCAGTCGGTCACCAGCCACATTGGCTTTGACCCTATGCAGGTCAGCCTTTTTCCGCCTGCCTCGCTGCAGCTAGCCCCGCCCGCGACTGCCCCTAAGCCAGCCGCAGCTAGTGCACCACCCAAAGAGGCTACGCTCAAAATTTCCTGGTCCGGTAAGTTTGGCGGCAAAGTCAAGGCAGACGTGGTGGTCTTTCAGCGTCAGGGCAAAAAGAGAACTAGCTTAGATTCAGGTTCGGGCACAGATACCTTAACCCTTAAAGTGCCTTTTCACGACAAGCTAGAAATTCAGGTAACGCCCACCGATACAGACCCCGACGATCGCTACAAAAAGTCCAAGAAAGTTCTCAATCTCAAGTCTGATCAAACCACCTATAGCGTCAGCGTTGGATTGCCTGTCAATCGCTGGAATCTCAAAAACGTGAAAGACGTTTGGGAAGAAAAAGATATTGATCCAGACAAGGCAGCCAAAGTTAAAAGCTACACGTTTTTAGGTCATAAAGCCCGTTTGAACGAGGCCACCAAACCCCGCGTCGACAAAACTAATCAGGCTTTTTCTAAACTCAGCGCAGAGGATCAGGCTGAGATTACCAACTCCATCATTATTATCGGCGGCTACGCTAAACGAACCACGTCTAAGGGCGGCTTCAGCAATCACTCCATCGGCTGTAGCTTAGACGTTAATTACAACATGGGCACTAAGCAAAACTATCATTTTCACAATGATAAAAAGCGCCACAAAGCTGATGTTGACTTAATGAACCTGGTACAAACAGTAGTCCGCACGAATCCCGCTTATAAAGACTTTGACATCTGGAAAGATAAAGGGATGCGTCAGCTAGAAGCCTCCCAGCAGTTCAATCTGCTTTTCCCTCAATATTTAGCTCGCCTGATAGAGCCTGACGCTGAGGCACAGCTATTTGAAGACAAAGAAGCGACCCCTGGCAAGGCCAAGACTTCTAACTGGTTTGCTGACTGGCTTAAATCCATCATGCAAGCTGCTATGGCTAAAGTCCTATTTTCAAAACTAACCGCTAAAGACATTGACGCTGCTATTAAAAAGTCGAAGAAAGGCAGCGATCGCCGTCGTCAGCTAGAAATTATTCGCAAAGAATGGACAAGCCTCAAAGCCTGGGTTGAAGGGGCAGTGCCCGAAGGGAAGGAAGAAGATGAAAAGCTAGTTGGCATGATTCCCTTGAACCAAAAGTTTCTCAAACTCATGCTCGATAGCGGCTGGCAGTGGGGCGGCGACTGGACAACAGCCAAAGACTACATGCACTTTGAAGACAAAGAAGCCTTTGAGCAAATCAAGAAATAAGCCAGAGCGAGCCGGTAGCGGCAGGACACAGCTAAAATTGGAGCTTTTGTAGGTTGGCGTTGAGCATAGCGAAACCCAACGTTGGCAAGCAAGTTGCGTGGACACTGCCCATTTCCCATAAGGTCTCAGCCTTCATCTGAAATTTTTGCGCAGTCATTCCTGTAGCGTGGGCAGGATCACCTTGCAAAAGTTTCGACTACGACACTATGCCAGCGAGAATGCTGTTGGGGAGAGCTGAAAGAGTCGCTGGGCTTCTACCTGGAGTTTTTGAGCCGCGGCGATCGCGGATGAGCCACCAATCTCCACCGTGGGAATTTGCTTGTGCCGCCGCTCTAGGTCATAGGTATAGGCGCGATCGTAATAGGTGAGCAGGATTTTCAGCGCCTCGTGTAGACGACCCGCTTCAATGTGAGCGATCGCTGCTTGGGTGCGCTGTCCCCCCAGCCGCTTGCGAATCCGTTCAGTGGCTTCCACTAAACCTGCCGTATCGGCGCTGCCGTAGATTTCAACCAGGTAGTCCAGCCGTTCTTCTAAAGGCCGGGTCACTGCCAGGGTAGGGGCAGCTTCCATCTGAGCAAACAGCTCATCCGGGACGCGGCAGGTCCCCACCCGGCGGCTTTCTGCCTCAATCCAAACCGGTTCAGATGCCTCAAATTTAGCCCAGTCCAGCGCTACCAGGTTTTCAAACTGCTCGGTACTGGGCTGGGGCGGCATTCCCAGAGCGCCGTAGCTGCTGCCGCGATGGTTGGCGTGGCCTTCCAGGTCCAGAACCTGACTGCCTTGCTCACCTAGGGCCTGCAAAATATCGGTCTTGCTCGTTCCCGTCATGCCGCCCAGCACGATGATAGATTTAGGCGTAGACAAGGTGGTGCGCACCCAGCGACGGAAGCTTTTGTAGCCGCCCTCTAAAGTCATCACTTCAAAGCCGCCCATCTGTAAAGCCCAAGCCAGTGACTCGCTGCGCATCCCGCCGCGCCAGCAGTGCAGTTTCACCCGGCGATCGGGGGCTAAGCCTTTGGCCTGGCGGATGAACGAAGCAATCTTAGGCCCAACCAGCTCAAAGCCCAGCTCTACAGCGGCCTCTCGTCCGGTCTGCTTATAGCAGGTTCCCACCTGCGATCGCTCCCAATCGCTAAACAGGGGAAAGCTGATGGCCCCAGGGATGTGGCCTTGGGCGTATTCGCTGGGGCTGCGGACGTCGAGCAGGACTTCGGGGGCAGCGAGAAACTCTGGCGCGGTGAGGGATACGGACACAAGCAGTCATAGTTACCACCCCTTGATTGTAATCGGCTGGGCCGAGCTGCTGGCGGCGGTAATGGTGCCAATCTGGCAGGTGTGAGTGTATCCCAAGGCTTGGAGAGCCGCGATCGCCGCCTCAGCTTTTGCCGCTGGCACTGTGGCTAACAGTCCTCCAGAAGTTTGCGGGTCGAACAGCAGCGGATAGTCAGGCTGATGGCTAATGGCCCTTTGATTTTGAATCGCTAGGGCTGCCTTGGCGTTCTGGGGCTGCAGCGAGCTGACAATGCCGCTCGCTAGGGTTTCTCTGGCTCCGGGCAGTACGGGCAAGACTGTTAAATCCAGTTCAGCCCCGACCTGAGAGGCCTGCAACATTTCCAGCAGATGCCCTACCAGCCCAAAGCCAGTGACATCGGTGCAGGCCGTTGCTCCCTGCTGGAGAAGACACTGAGCGGCTTGGTAGTTAGACTGCCGCATAGAATCTACCGCCGCCTCAATCCAGCGGCCCTTAGCTTGCAACTGCATGTCAGCGGCAAACAGCGTTCCCGTACCCACAGCTTTAGTCAAAATCAGGCTGTCTCCCGCCTGAGCATTGCCCTTGCGCAGCAGCCGATCGGGTTCTACCAGCCCATTGCAGGTAAAGCCCAGAGCTAAGTCAGGGCCTTCAGTGGTGTGACCGCCAATCAGGGGCGTTTTTGACTGGGCTAGGGCAGTATAGGCTCCGGCTAGCAGCAGATACAGCGTCTCAGCCTGCTTTGCCGCGATGCCATAAGGCAGGGTGGCGATCGCCAAAACGCTCTGCGGCACGGCCCCCATCGCAAACAGGTCGCTGAGGCAGTGGTTGACGCAAATCTGCCCGAACACGTAGGGATCATCCAGCAGCGCCCGGAAGTAGTCCACGGTCTGGACCAGGAGCTGTCCGGTCGGTACTCGCAGCACGGCAGCGTCGTCTGGCTGGGCTAGTCCCACTACCACATCTGCGGCTGCGGGCCAGTCTGCCGCATCAGGGAAATCTTGCTGCAAACGTCGTAGAGCCTGAGAAAGCACGTCGCCCCCCACTTTGGAGGCACAGCCCGCACAGGGCATCGGGGCGGGCCGGGTGGCAGAAAGGCTGCTCGGAGCTGCTCGCTGCGCCATATCGGGAAAATCGCTAAACAGCCGCATAAATTTGCGATCGATGCGGTCTTTCCACCAGCGAAACAGGCGCGATTCTGCTGCTAAGGGGCCGCGCGAGGCGATCGCTGTACCCATCCCCGTATCGATAATATTGAGGAACTGCTTTTGGGGCCTAAACGGTTTGAGGGGCTGCCCTGTGAGCCAGCGCTGTAGATTCTTAAATAAGGGCGGTCCCTGCCGCACCGCAAAGACTCCGGCCTTGGGCCGGGGATGGTTCACCATTGTGGCAATGTCTCCCACGGCAAACACGTTGGGGTGGCGTAGGGTTTGCAGCGTGTCGTGGGTTTGAATGAAGCCTTTTTCGTTAGTAGCCAGCCCAGACTCTCGAATCCAGGGAGCGGCTGAGGCGCTAGTCACCCAAATGACGCGATCGCAGGCGACGGCCAGCCCAGATTTGCACCGCACTTGTCGCTGGTCATGAGGCAGCGGCTCGATCGCCGTAACGCTTTCCTGCAGGTGTAGGTGAATTCCCCGCTGCTGAAATAGGTGCGCTAGGTGCTTTTGGGTCCAGCGGTTGCGCCCGGTTGCCACGGCCTCGCCCCGGTGGAAGAGGTGGATTGTGACGCGATCGCGGGGCTGTCCGGCTTGCTCTAGCGCTTGCCACAGCCGCGCCTGCATGTTTAGGGCAATCTCCACACCCCCGACACCGCCGCCGACGATCCCCAAAACTCTAGGCTGAGCTGGATCGGCCTCTATTTCAGCTAGCCACTGCCACCACTGCTGCAAGAGCTGGGGAACGGGCTTAGCCGGAATGGCATAGTCTGCGGCCCCAGGAACGTTGACCGTGGCGGGGGTACTGCCAATATCAATAGAGAGAGCATCGTAGGCAATGGGCGGATGTGCTTTGCAGAGGACTTGCTGATTGGCCAGATCTAAGCCAATGGCCTCGTCCATTAGCAGCCGACAGTTGGCGAAGCGGGTCAGGGGGCGCAGGTCAATGTGGGATTCGTCGAAATCATAAAGCCCGGAAATATGGCAGGGCAACATGCCTGAGTAGGGGGTGTCTACCAGGTTCGTGATCAGGGTTAGCCGCAGGCCGGCAATGGGCTGCATCCCAAATTTTCTGAGGACAATGGCGTGGGTGTGGCCGCCGCCGAGCAATACTAAATCTCGTTCGATGGGCTGAGGCGGCTGCATAGACGGTGAATTTGAGAGGGCTGATAGGTATGGATGGGCCTGTTTTGCTTTGCCTGTTCTACAAGTTGGCTACGATTGAGGCTGCTGGGGGTGCTTCTAGGATACAAAGCTTTCCCGAAGGATGGCTGAGTCTGCAATGGGCAACTTTTGCGGCTGGCTGAAGTCTTAGCAATTTAGAGAAATACTTTTATTATTTTGTAGCCTAGAGTAAACACGGTTTAGTTTGCCTCTCTCAGATTGAACTCAATGCAGGGAACATCAATGGGACGTCAGCGGCCTGGGCCAACCGATCAGCCAGCGACTCACTCGCCAGTCCGCAGATTTGCCGTGCTGCTGGGGCTGACGGTGCTGGCAGGGGTAAGCGCGATCGCCTGGAAGTTCTCAGCCGGAGAGGCAGCTCCCCGACGGCTGGTGGATTTAGTACCCGATAGAGCGCGTCTGCTCACGGCGATCGCCAATTTGTCCGCTTTGCAGACGGGGGATCCAAGAGTGATGCAGATCTACCCGGTCAGACCAGATATGCTGGCTGTCCGAATTGACACGGGTAAAATCGAGCGCGGCCAGCAGGTTCCCTACCGGTCCCAACCCGGCGACAAAATTACCAATCCGGAAAAGGGCTGGCTGCAGCGGGATGGTGAGCTAATCGGCGCAGTGGTCGGGCTAGATCAGGACAGACTGACTCAGTTTGATCAGTTTTCCGGAGAAGCGATCGACACAGCGCTAGCCGATCAGCCCGCTACCTATGCCGTCACAGGCTCAGGGCGTTCCCAGTCACCAGAGGCCGTCTATCGCAAGAGCAAGCCCACGGGCATGGCCTGGGTTGGTCCCTGGAAGTTCGAGTGGCCGATGGCCCATACCGTCTTTTTAGATCTGCCCAACGATCTGAAGGTCGGTGAAACTTACACGGTTGATCTGACTGAGCTAGGGCTTGATCCCGTTGAGTTCGAGTATCAGCCCGACCAGATTCATAGCGAAGCCGTTCACGTGAACCACTTGGGTTTTCGCCCCGACGATCCGGCTAAGGTAGGGTTTCTGTCCACCTGGCTGGGGAACGGCGAAAGTCTTGCCTACGGCGAAGGTCTGACTTTTTGGCTGGTCAATCAGTCTACTGCTGAAAAAGTTTATAGCGGTACGACCGCCCTTTCAGTGCCTGCCAACCGCTCTGAAGACAGGCGCCGCAACTACAACGGCACCGATGTTTACAGAATGGACTTCAGCGACTTTACTCAACCGGGAACCTATCGGCTCTGCGTAGAGAAAATTGGCTGTTCTTTCAGTTTTGAAGTTGCAGAAGACGTTTGGCAAACCGCTTTCTACACCTCGGTGCGAGGGCTATACCACCAGCGCAGCGGCATTGAGCTAGGTCCCCCCTACACCGACCTAGAGCGTCCCCGTCCGTTTCACCCGGACGACGGCATGAAGATTTACCAGTCTACCTACACCCTGATCGAGAGCGGGGAAGGTTTAAAGCTGGGAGACTTAGGCACCCGCGAAGGCTTGCGAGCGGGGAATACAGGGGAGCAGGTGCCCAATGCCTGGGGCGGCTGGTTCGACGCCGGGGACTGGGATCGGCGGATTCAGCATGTGGTGGCATCACGACAGCTGATCGAGCTAGCCGAGCTGTTCCCGGACTACTTTGCTGAGGCCGATCTGAATTTACCGGAATCCGACAATGCTCTGCCGGACGTAGTGGATGAGGCTCTGTGGAATCTGGATTTCTTCCGGCGACTGCAGGCTGAGGATGGGGGCATTAGCGGCGGTATTGAATCCGATCGGCCCCCGTCGAATTTTGCGGCGAGCTGGCAGGAGTCTTCAGACGCCTATGTTTACGGGCCGGATATGTGGTCGAGCTACCTTTATACCGGGGTAGCGGCCCAGGCGGCCCATCTGCTAGAGGACTATGACCCAGCGCTAGCCGCCACCTACCGCCAAAGTGCGCTGCGGGCAATGGCGTGGGCCGAGGCTGAGTATGCTGAAGCTGCAGACGTGGACTGGCGGATTCGCAGTGAGCGCAACCTGGCGGCGGTGGAGCTGTACCGGGCTACGGGCGATCGCCGCTGGCATCAGCTTTTTCTTGACACCACTGCTTTCTCCGATCCGAAAGCTCGCGCTCGCAAGGGTAAGAGCCACGATCACATTGACGCCGCTTTTGTCTATGTCCGCCTGAGCGAGCTGCCGGTTGAGGCTGAAATTCAGCAAAATGCCAGAGCTGCCCTGCTGCAGCTAGCCGACAGTCAGGTAAAAATTGTCAACGGCACGGGCTTCAACTGGGGTAAGTTTGATGCTTATGAAAACGTAGGCTGGGGCGGCAGCTTTGGCGCGCCGGAGGCTGTACAGCTTTTGCGGGCTCACGCGCTCACGGGCGATCGCCAGTATTTAGCGGCGGCAGTGCTAGCCAACCAGTTTTCTCTAGGCGCTAACCCAGACAACCTCACTTACACCACCGGCCTGGGCCACCGCTCACCCCAGCAGCCATTGGTAATCGATACTCAGGTGACCGGGCAGGCTCCCCCACCGGGTATCACCGTCTACGGGCCGCTAGACCTGTGGCGCTTCAATGACTACTGGGTACCGAAGCGGCTCTTGGCTAACCAGATGTCTCCTAACCCTTGGAAGTGGCCTACTGCTGAAGGCTACACCGATATCTTCCTGTATCCGGCAGTTAGCGAGTTCACCATTCACCAAACCCTGGGGCCAACCGCCTATGCCCGGGGCTATCTGGCAGCGCGGGACGAACTGGATGCTCAGTAATGGCGGTGTGGCCAGATTACGCTGTTGGAGCAATGGGTGAATCGCTGCCGGATGAGGCCGTTGCGGCTGTTAGTGGGGGGCGGATAGTCAGATAAATTGCCGCTCCCAGTACCGGAATCACTGGCAGCAGCCAAAGCCAGCGGCGATCGCTGATACCGCGCCGGGCCATGTCATCCCCCAGCAGTGCCGGAAACAGCAGCCAGAGCAGGCAGTAATCTAGGCTCATGACGTGGATGAAGCGGCTAGTTTGCCACTGCTGAACAAAATCGTTCCAGTTGCCCTGGGTGAAGCCATAGGCTAGGAGAACCGCAGCGGCGATCGCCAGCAGTCCCCCCAACCAGCGAGAATCGACGAGTTTCAGCAGGGCGTTTTTTTCGCCCGTAAAGGTGGGCTGGGGGCGGCGCAGGGCCAGGTAAGGCAGCAGCAGAAAAGCGCCGACGCCGAAGGAACCGATGACAAACGGCCAGGCGGCTACTTTTTGTTCGTGTCCATCAATCAGCACCACACAGGCATAGACCAGCGGCCAAACCCCCATCAGATTAAACAAGGCGATAATCAGCGGGTTAATACCGTCCCAGTCTCCGGTGGAGAGTCGCTGAATCAGCTCGAAGGTATCGGGCTGGTCGGGAGGCGCCAATAAAAAGGCGTAGAGAATGAATCCAATCCATAGAAGCGTGAAGCTAATTTGTCTAACCATGAGTGACTAATAAGTTTTTCGCTGAATTATCAATCAACTTAAAGTGCGGCCCGCAAAGGCAGAGGTTGCCGTCTACGGTGTGTATGTACCAAGAAACCTGTTTTAGCGTAATAAGTTTGGGGATTTATTGTGTTCATTCCCCTGTTAGATCTACCGCTCTATCGCCCCGTTCACCGCTGTCAATCTATGCACGTGAGCTACTTTCTCGAACTATACGAGTCTGGATATCGCGAATTTGAGGGGGTACATCTCCACGGAGCCAATTTAGACAGCCGTATCTTAGTCTCTGTGAACTTGGCCAAGGCCAATCTCACGGGAGCCTATCTGCGGCGCACCTTCTTGACTCAGGCCAACCTCAGCCAGGCAGAACTGCACTGGGCTGACTTGAGCTACGTCAAGATGAGCGAAAGCCAGTTAATTTCAGCCGATTTAACCAAAGCCATCCTCAAAGGCGCTTTTTTAGTGAAAGCGAATCTGTCCGGCGCGCGCCTCAGCGGAGCCAACCTGCGGGGGGCCAATCTCAGAGATGCCAATCTGCGCAATGCCAATCTCTGCGGCGCTAATCTACAGGGCGTCAACCTACGCGGCGCTAATCTATCGGGTGCTAACCTGTCCTGGGCTAACCTATCCGGGGCTCGCCTCAGCGGAGCGGAGCTAGACCAGACCCGTCTAGACAACGTCAATTTTGAAAACGCCTACCTCAACGGCCTCGATTTACAAAACCTCAACCTCAGCGGCATCAACCTCAGCAGTGCCAAGCTCAATGGGGCCAATCTGCAGGGCGCTAACCTGGCGATCGCCAATTTGGCCCATGCCAGTCTCAGAGGGGTGAACCTGACGGAGGCCAACCTGGCCGGATCTAACCTGACCGAAGCCTCTCTCTGGAAAGCCCGCCTCGATCGCGCTAATCTAAGCCGTGCTGATTGCAGTCAGGCCAACCTCTATGAAGCCTCCCTCACCGAAGCCCAACTGCACGATACCGACCTATCAGACGCCATTCTGCCGAATATTCTGACAGCCTATCCGTCAGCCGAGTCGTCTCCGGCAAATGCTGCTAGCCCTGTTCCGGCAGCGTTGCGGTTTTAGGCATGACTCAGTTCGGGGTGGTGCTGGTCACGGCCAGTTCTGAAACGGAAGCCAACACGATCGCTTCAGCGCTGGTGCAAGAGCGTTTGGCAGCCTGCGTCAGCCTCGTGCCTATCCAGTCGGTCTATCGCTGGCAGGGAGAAGTCCAGCAGGAGACAGAATGGCAGCTCATGATCAAGACTGACCTAGCCCAGTTCACTACTCTAGCTGAGCGGGTACAGCAGCTTCATTCCTACGAGGTGCCTGAAATTATTGCCCTACCGATTGTGGCGGGCACAGAAACCTACCTGAACTGGGTGGCCGCAGAAACGGCTCAGCCGTAGCAATCATCGTTGACACCTCGCCCTACCTTGAGCCTACGAGGCGGCCTTGCCCAAGGCCCACTGGGTTAGTCCCGGCAGCAGGCGATAGGCTTCAGTAGCGATCGCCGCTGGCCCCACAACAATTTCAGCTTTGCGCTGCTCGACTGCTTGCCAAACGGCCTGGGCAATATCTTCCGGCTGGCTCACCCAGCTCTGCGATAGCACTTCACTCATGCGATCGCGGCGCTGCGCTGCCGCTTGCTCATCGCTGCCCGTAAATTTGGCCCGCTCCATGAAGCTACTGTTGATGACGCCGGGATGAACGGCAGCGACGTGAATGCCTTTATCCGCGAGTTCTAGGCGCAGAGTTTCCGTTAGGCCGGTGACGGCATATTTGCTAGTGCAGTAGGCGGTCATGTTGGGCAGCGGCATTTTACCGCCAAAGGAGCCGACGTTGACGATGACGCCGCTGCCCTGCTGCACCATCTGGGGTAGGAGATAGTGGAGGGTATGGATGTAGCCCCACAGATTGACGTCAATCAGCTGGTGCCAGTCGGCTAGAGTCATCTCGTCTACGTTCCCTGTGAGGCAAATGCCCGCATTGTTCACCAGCACGTCTATATGGCCGAACTGAGCCAGTGCCTTCTCAACCAGCGCTTCCACCTGAGCTGCCTCGGAGACATCGGTGGATACGGCGATCGCTGCCTGTCCTTTAGCCCGAATTTCAGCCGCGACCGCTTCCAAACGCTCTAGCTGTCGCGCCGCGATCGCCACGTTATAGCCCTTCTCCGCAAACAGCAGTGCCGCCGCCCGGCCACTCCCCTGAGAGGCCCCTGTAATTAAAACTGATTTCGTCATATTCTTTTGAAGTTGCCCGCTAGTCTGATTGTGGCGCAGTTCTCTAGGCTGCAGTATCTGTAGAGAGAGTGAATCCGCTGAAATATGGACGTATTGACTCAGTACAGCAGCGAAACCTTCAGGCTGCACGCCCAGATTTTGGGCGGTATGGTGGCGGTGCTGTGGGTGCTGGAGCTGTTTGATTCGCTGTTTTTGCAGGGGGCGCTGAATCGCTACGGCATTCGTCCACGGCGGCAAGCGGGGCTGAGCGGCATTGTGCTAGCGCCGCTGCTGCACGGCAATCTCAGACATTTATCGGCTAATACGCTGCCGCTGGTGGTGCTGGGCTGGTTTATCTTACTGGGCGGCGTCCAGAACTTTGTGTTGGTGACGGTGGTGGTCTGGCTGGTGAGCGGCGTAGGAGTATGGCTGCTGGGGCAGCCGCGCTCGAACCACATCGGTGCCAGCGGTATTGTCTTTGGCTATTTGGGCTTTTTGCTCATGCGGGGCTATGTGGAGCAGAGTCCAGAGGCGATCGCGATCGCCGTGATTGTGGGCTTTCTCTATGGCGGCTCAATCTGGGGCATTTTGCCCATCCGTCGAGGGCAGTCCTGGCAGGGGCATCTGTTTGGTTTGATTGGCGGGGGCCTAGCCGCCTACTACCTGACGGATTTACAGCAATCGCTTTTTCTCTCCTAGCCTAAGATTGCTATAGCACCCTGCCGCGCGATCGCCCATGACGGATGGGCAAAATGCCCCAGATTGAGCCGCCATAGAGAAAGCCCACAA
>JAAHIC010000649.1 GCA_010671965.1 Leptolyngbya sp. SIO4C5 | reverse complement strand
ATCAGCATGTCATCCTCACCCCGGCAGTGCTGCTGGTAGTAGTCCACCAGGTAAGGCGGCAAGAAGTGCAGCATGTCCTGCATTAGCAGCGTAGGAGGAATTCCGGCTGAACCCACCGGGAAGACATCTGCATAGAGGATGCCGTAGTGAAAGTCGTGCTGATCGGCTGGGACTTCCTGCGCCTGGGCGTTGTAAGACTTGGTGCCGCGAAAGGGGGTCGTCCGGTAAAAAATGGCCTCCACATAGGGCAGAGCAGCTTCATAGAGCCAGGTAAAGCCCTTAGACTTGGGCACAATTTCGTAGCAGTCATCCCCAATGTAAACGTGGTGATAGATGGGGCGACCTGCCACCGCGAAAATGCCGTTGACCAAGAAATTCATCGCGTCTGGAACGCTAGTCAGCTTGCCCTCATCGTAGAGATCGGACATCTCAAAAAACACCGGCGCCATCACTTCCCAAAACAAACCCAAGTTGGCGTAGTAGGAAAGCTGTCGCACCTGCTCAATAAACATTTCCGGGAACAGCTTATACAGTCCCAACATGGCCGGATTGCCCTTGAAATAGGCCCGAATGGCGCGATCGGCATTAGCTTTGTACTCATCCGTATCCAAATACGGATCAAACTGACCGCCCATATCTCGGTGCCAGAACATGGCGCGCATACAGGCTTCGGCAAACTCCATGTTGATGCGATCGTGCCAGAGATGGTGTATCAGCTTGGGCAGCTTACGGTTGACCTCTCCTTTTGCGATAAAAGCCTGCAGCTCTGGGTGAGCCGTCGCTTCACCACGCCAGATGCGCAGATCAGCGCTGTCTCCGGCATAGTGATTAGGCAGATCCAGGTACTCCTGGGGCAGAAAATACTTAAAGAGGGGCAGGGGATTGAGAAAGACCCGCTCGGCAATGTACAGCAGGTTACGCCAGTAGAAGTCCATCGGCACGGCATAAGCTTTGTAAATGCCAATAATTTGCTTCAGGTTTTCCGGCGTGTCGGGCAGCATGGCTCCGCCGGCTTCCAGGCGATGCACGATATCAGCGAAGGGATGCTGGGAGGCCGGGAGCTGGGTAAGGGTAGGGGTCATGGTGAATGATGAGTCGTGAATGTGGGTCAGGGACGGGGCGGGAGAGGGAAAGGCGAGGCCTTTAGGCTAGCTCCGCCACGTCTCCCTACTTTCATGCCTGCTACAGCCGAGGAGCAGTTTGAGCCAGATGCGGGGGTGACTCTAAAGTGGGTTCTACCAGTCGCGAGGTAGGAATGGCGGCCATATGCTGGGTGGTGGTTTCGCTCCAGCGCATTAGCCAACCGGGCTGAACGCCTAAAAGGAAAATCAGCCAGGCCAAAATCAAGGCTGGGGTGCGCTCGAACCATTCGACTTTGCCAAAGTAGGCAATCGCGTTATCGAGCTTACCAAAGCAGGTGCGGTTCAGCAGGATAACGAAATAGACCGCTGTCAGACCAGTTCCCACGACGCAGATCAGAGTTTGTACCGGGAAGACAGCATAGCTGCCCTGAAAAACAACGAATTCTGCGATGAAGCCCACCAGCCCCGGAATACCGGCGCTAGCCATGCCGCCCAGGACCAGCAGGGCACTGACCAGGGGCAGTCCCCGTACGGGGTTCATCAGGCCGTTGAGCGTTGTCAGGTCACGGGTGCCAACTTTCGCTTCAACTAAACCGACCAGGTGAAACAGCAGCGCCAGAATCAGGCCGTGCGCAAACATCTGGGCTACCGCTCCCACTAGACTGAGATTGGTCATGGCGGCGCCGCCCAGCAGCACATAGCCCATATGACCGACGGAGCTATAGGCCACCATGCGCTTGATATCTTTTTGAGCGATCGCCGCCATTGCGCCATACAAGACGCTGACCGCCGCCCAGCCAGCTAGCCAGGGAGAAATTGTGGCCCAGGCTTCCGGAAACAGGCCCATGCCAAAGCGAAAAATGCCGTAGGTGCCCAGCTTTGCCAAAACGCCTCCTAGCAAAATTGCCACGGGTGTAGAAGCAGCTACATAGGTGTCAGGCAGCCAGGTATGTAAGGGGACTAGGGGCGTCTTGATGCCAAAGCCCACCAGTAGAGCCCCCAGCAGCAAGAACTGAATGCCAAGGGGTAATGACTGCTCTAGCAGAGCGCTGTAGGAAAAGCTCGTCGCCTGACTGAGCCAGATGAGGCCCAGGAAAGCGGCTAAGATTAGCGCGCCGGAAGTGGCCGTATAGAGCAAAAACTTAGTAGCGGCGTAGCTGCGATTTTCTCCCCCCCATACGGACACTAGCAGATAGAAGGGAATCAGCTCAATTTCATAAAACAGGAAAAAGAGCAGCAGGTTTTGGGCCAGCAGCGCCCCGGCAACGCCGCTACTCACTAACAGCACCAGGGCATAGAACAGCCGGGGACGCTCGGTATGCTCGCGGCTGCTGTAAATGGCAATCCAGGTGAGCAAGCTGTTGAGCACCACCAGCGGCAGCGACAGGCCATCTATCCCCAGCTCATAATTTAGCCCCAGGGTTTCTAGCCAGGGCAGCGTTTCTGAGAACTGGAAGGCAGGGCTGCTCAGATCAAACTGGCTCATGAGCCAAATCGTCCACAGCAGCACTCCGCCTGAGATCAGCAGCGATCCCAGCTTCAGGCGCGGCGCTGTGATGGACTTTGGTAGGCAGCCAATGGCGATCGCGCCGACAAAAGGGAGCCAAATAAGTGCGCTCAGCATAGTTTAGTTCTAAGCAACGGCAGGTGAATGGAAGATAAGGGTCGGAAATAGTTGGGGCGCATAGGGTTGAGCCCAGTTTTAAGAAACAGGCCAAAGCCTTTGTGTCCAAATAGAAGCAAACAGCGGCCAGCTCACTAACAAAATCAGCAGCACCACCCCAGAGAGAATCGTCAGGACGTAAAAGCGGGTTTGGCCGACGTTGCCATACTTCAGCGTTTCGCCGCCAAAGAGGGAGGCAAAGCCAACTAAATTGACCACACCGTCAACAATATGACGATCGATCCAGTCGGTGATGCGTGAGAGCCAATCCACGGCCAGCACGACGCTGGAGCGATAGAGCTTAGGCGTATAAAAGTCGTAGGCAAAAAAGCTTTGCAGAGCTTTACCCGGTAGCTGGATGGGCTTAGCAACGGTTTGCCCTACATAGAGAAATGCGCCCAGCGTTGCCCCAGTCACTGTTGACCAGGTGAGCAGCAGCGCCACGTCGTGATTCAAGCTGGCCCACTGCT
Source organism: Leptolyngbya sp. SIO4C5 (assembly GCA_010671965.1). Classification (GTDB taxonomy): domain Bacteria; phylum Cyanobacteriota; class Cyanobacteriia; order Phormidesmidales; family Phormidesmidaceae; genus Sphaerothrix; species Sphaerothrix gracilis. Next base: position 12 of record JAAHIC010000649.1, on the reverse strand, counting down.
GCCGCAGTGGGA
>JAAHIC010000648.1 GCA_010671965.1 Leptolyngbya sp. SIO4C5 | reverse complement strand
GGTGTCGTCTACTGCCGAGACGTAAAAATTCATCTTACCAAAATATTCTGGTTTGAACTCAGTGACCTTGAGATCAATGACGACATAGCAGCGGAGCTGCACATGGTAGAACAGCAGGTCGATGTAGTAATCATCGCCATCGACCTCAAGATGAAACTGGCTACCCATAAAAGCAAAGCCAATGCCAAGCTCCAGCAGAAACTCACGAATATGAGCCACTAGAGCAGTCTCCAGCTCTCGCTCCTGAGCGTCCTCAGCCAAAGACAAGAAGTCAAAGGAGTAGGGATTTTTAATCAGTTGGCGGGCTAGATCTGACTGAGCCTTTGGCAAAGTCTGCTCGAAGTTGGTCACAGCGCCGCCCTGTCTGTGATAGAGACCACTTTCGATCTGTAAACTCAAGACGCTGCGACTCCAGCCGTTTTCGACCGTCTTTTGGGCATACCACAGCCGTTGCTCTGGCTCCTTGAGCTTGTCCAAGAGGACGCAGTTATGAAACCAGGGAATTTGTGCAGCAGCTCGCTGCACAATCTCCTCGTTGGGATAGGCTTCGGCAAATGCTCTCATATATTTGAGATTGCGAGGGGAGAAACCTTTGATGTTCGGAAACTCTTGCTTTAGATCTTGCGATAATCGATCAATAATCTTGCTGCCCCATCCTTGAGCTTGCTGTCGCGTGAGAATTTCACGACCAATTTGCCAGTAAAGCAAAACCAACTCTCTATTAACAGCCAAGGCGGCCTTAACTTGTGCAGTTCGGATGCGGCCTTTCAGCTGTGCTAGAAAAAGCTCATAGCCGTCAGGTGGAATCAAGGAAGAATGACTGGGCATCAAAAGGACACATATTTTTAGACAGATACTCAGCATGACATATCACTATCTTTCTGATAGAAGGCTCCGCCGAGAAGATATGAGGCTGTTTTCTGACTTAGGATAAGAGCACCGCAACTTGCCGATCGCAGCTGATAAACCATGACGATCGCCGCTAGCCCCACGAAAACCTACACAGTAGAAGAGTACCTAGCCCTAGAGCTAGCCTCTGACAGTCGCAGCGAGTACCGTAATGGACAAATTATTCCGATGACCGGGGGAACCCCTGCTCACAATCAAATTGCTAGCGCCCTGAATGCCCTGCTTTGGTTTGGCCTACGTGGCAAGCCCTATAGCCTCTTCGTCGCTGATCAGCGCCTGTGGATTCCATCTGCCGATCTCTACACCTATCCTGATGCGATGGTCATTGCCAATCCGCTAGAGCTAAAGTCAGGCCGCAAGGATACGGTGATGAATCCGCTACTGATTGCCGAGGTTTTATCCGAGTCAACCCAAGGCTACGATCGCGGTGACAAGTTTGCGGCTTACCGAACGATTCCCACACTGCAAGAATATCTGCTAATCGAGCAGTCCAAGCCAGCGGTTGAGCAGTTTGTGAAACAGAGCGAGAATCAATGGCTACTGACCGCTTACAGCGGTCTGGAAGCCAAGGTAAAGCTAGCCTCTATCGAAGTAGAAATCGCTCTAGGCGACCTCTATGGATCCCTTCAGCTTTAGCTAGCGCTATCAGCGTCTCTGAGCGAACCGTCGAAACCTCTACTTTTCTTAGGTAACAATATGAAGCCTTTCAACGTTACCTAAGATAATCTATTTAAAACTCCTGTGGCAGGCTCGCCTCGGCCTGCTTGCCGCCGCCGCTGCTGCTCTCGCCCTCCTCATCTGGCGGCATTGGCAGCAGTCTCTCTGCCTCTTTGAGCCGGAGCTGGAGTTGCTGTTCCATGTCGAGGTCGGGTCGGCGTTTTTGCTCGCGGCGAATCATGCGGTCGCGCACGGTTTCCCACATGCCTTCACACTCTTTTTTGAGCTTGATATCGGCTTTGGGAACAGGAAGCTGCTCGTAGTGGATGGGAAGCTGGCCGTAAGCCGGGTTGATGTAGACGCACTCTCCCACGTCAAAGCGCATGACTTCATCGGGCGTCAGCAGCTTCTTGGTACGCACCTGCTCACTCACCGAGCGATTGCGGCCCCAATCATCGCCGCGACTGCGGCTGAAGGATTTGGACAAGTCTCTCAAGGCCGATGCTAAGAAGGTCGGTAAAGATAGCTCTATTGGCCAAGCCGGTGCATCGTCAACCAACTTCACTGCGCTGATGCACAATGTCATTGACCAGAGCTTGCTAGCGCGAAAAGCGGATCAGATGGCTGATGAAGCGATCGCCAGCTTAGAGCAAGGTGAAAAGCCGATTCTGACAGTCTCTAACACGATGGGCAGCTTCATCGAGAACTACGCCGATGAGAACGATATTGCTCCTGGGGATGAGTTTACGGCTGACTTCAGCGATATCCTGACGCGCTACCTGGAGCGCAGCCGGGATGTGCTGGAGAAAGACTATGACGGCACCACCACCCGCAGACCGCTCAGTGATGCCGAGCTGGGGCCGGATGCGGTCGCGGCCTTTGAAGCGGCTGAAGCGTTGATTGAAGAAACGGAATTAGATTTTCCGGTATCGCCCATCGACCACATCAAGCAGCGGGTAGAAGATGCGGGCTACAGCATGGGGGAGATTACGGGCCGCAAAGCGCGGCTTGAGTACGATAGTGACGGCAACGCCACGTACAGGCGGCGTAGTGGCCGCGAAACGAGCAAAGCGGGCAAGGTCAGAGCCACAGATCGCTTTAACAGCGGTAAGAGCGATGTGATTCTGCTCAATCGCTCTGGGGCTACCGGCATTTCCCTACACGCTTCTGAAAAGTTCGCGGACCAACGCCGCCGTCACATGATTGTGGGTCAAGCTGAGCGCAACATCAATGACTTTATGCAGACCTTGGGCCGTGCCCATCGCACCGGTCAGGTGGTGCCACCACGCATCACGCTGCTAATGGGGGATACGCCCGATGAGAAGCGGCCAGCGGCCCTGCTGGAAAAAAAGATGGCTTCACTCAATGCCAACACGACCGCCGATAAGAATGCGGGTTTTGACACCTCCGAAATTCCCGACTTCTTCAACCGCTACGGCGATGCGGTCGCTGAGCAGATCCTCAGCGAGTATCCCGAAATCAATGAAAAGCTAGATTATCCAATCAAGGTTGCTTCAGAAGGCGCGGGTGACTTAGAGAGTGTTGAGGAGGGAGCGATCGCCAAGGTGACCGGACGCTTACCGCTGCTGCCAATTGATGAGCAGGAATCCTTTTACAAGCTACTGGAGG
>JAAHIC010000647.1 GCA_010671965.1 Leptolyngbya sp. SIO4C5 | reverse complement strand
TGACGTTTGCCTCAGTCCTGAAGAGTGCAACGCTGTTGGCTCCTATATTAGTACCCGCAGCGTTTTAATTCGCGATTTGGCCTATGCCCGCGCTAGCTAAAGGACAATGGCATCAAGGCTATAGTCTCGCCAAGTCTGGTGATGTCGCTCTGAAACATAGGGACGCAGCACAAACTGAGGCTTAGCGCCAGTCTGAACATCGATCCGTAAGAAAGAGTAAGGTCGTCGCTGCTGCTGCTGCTGGCCGTTAAGACCCACAAATAGCTGTGATTTGGCAACCAAACGCTTTTCTCGATAGGGGTAAGCTTTTTTAGGAAAAACTTCGTCTAGCTCAGCCCCAGCGGGCCGCTGTCGTCTCAGGCTCAGACCGCTTCCGCCGCAGACAACCCAGCTCAGATTGGAGTCAGCATGGCCCGTATTCAGGGTACGCAAATATTCAAAGCAGTGGGCATGACCGCTCAGCACTAAATCCACTAGGGGGCGATCGCCGCGATTTTGACCCACTGCTGTAGCTGCACCATCTAAGGCCCAGCGCAGGTGCTGCCGTACAGCCAGCGTTTGTCCTTGCCACCACTTCGTTGCCTCGCTGACATAGGGCGGATGATGAAAAAACAGAATGCGACCCCGCACCTGCGGATTTTGCCATGAGGCAATTAAGCGCTCTTGCAGCCAGATGAGCTGATCCATATCTACAGTTTCCGCGCCCTGAGCCGCCAGTTGCTTATCAATATCTCGCTGCACCTCCACCAGTTGCTCCAGCTTGCCTCTGAGAGCGTCGAGCTGTTCGGCGGCTTCTGGAAGAGTGGCCTGTAGCCGTGCCGCCTCGTCAAACACTTCCGCTTCTGCAGCGGCGATGGCTCGGCGGTGGGCCTGTAGCATCTGCCGATAGCTTTCCCCATACTGATCACTGGGTAGGGGGGAAGGAGCATTGAGGGTATTGGAATCTAGGGCGAAGAAGTCAATGCCGCCATAGCGAAAGCTGTAATAGCGGTTGGGCAGGCGGGTGAACTGGCCTGGTTGATAGCGCAGGCAGCGCCCCCTTTCGGTTTGAGCATCATAATGGCGATTGAGGTGGCAGGCTAGCTCATCTAAAGTCAAATCTTGAGAATAATCTAAAAAGGCACGGGCAAAGGCATCTCCCTGCCCCGAGCCGTAGCGGCCAATATTACGCCGTAGGGGCTGCCGCAGCAAACGCTGCAGGGGCTGAGTCAGCGGCGCGAGCAGGCTGTGCAAACGGGGTAAGTCGTAGTAGTCGTGGTTGCCCAGAACAGGCAGGAAGGGCAGGGCAAAGACCATCTGGTCGTAAGCAATCTGATCCGGGCGATCGCCGCCCACTAAAAACTCCCGGTAGGGCTGAATGAAGTTAGCGGGATACTGCTCGTGGGAACCACACTGATAGACCACGTCACCCGTGTGGAGCAAAAATTGGCAGTCAGCGTGATGAGGGAGCATTTGTGCCGCAATCCGCCGCTGCGGATCGTGATAGCCATGACTGCCAGAGCCACTATCGCCAATTACTAAAAAGGAAAAGCTCTCCTGGTCGTGACCGTCCTCTAGGACAAAGCGGGTTTGATCAATGCCGCTTGTCACCATGAGCGGATGCTGCCACTGCACCCGCTCTTTCATCTTTTGAATTTTGGTGGCAATCGTCGGTTCTAGAAGCCGCAGCATAGAGAAGAGGGAGATCAGCACGCCTGCTTATAAAGTAGCCTTATCTTCGCTGAACTGCCGTAAGTTAGGCTTGTCGCGGACATACCCGACAGTGCACCTGAACTTTCCTGAACTTTTTACTGAATTTTCTCCATCGACGATCTGATACAAACCAGAGAGACTGTTCTTATCCGAAGTACCTAAGGTCATGCCGGGAGAATCTTCAAGTAGACAACCTTTTTAGCTTGTCGAGCGAGTTTGAAGGTTCTCCGGTTTTTTTATTTTGGCTAAGTCAATAGCAGATATTCCCGTTCAAGCCGTTCGTTTCAGGTAGAGGGCGCGTTGGCGATATTCTGCAGACCCATTACCAGTTGATTTTGAGGTAGTGCAGGAGCAGCCATATCCTCTAGGGTGCGCGATCGCTGAGTGCCGATCATGGCAATTTGGCTGGTCAACAGGAAGCTAGTAAAGCTGGCGATAACGATTACCGGCAGCATGGCGGTTCCCGACAAAACGCTGAGGATGATGCTTGTGCTAATGGGAGTTTTTGTCACCGCAACATTGACTGCTGCCATCAAACAGACCATGCCCAGCGTCGGATGGATTTGAGGCACTGCCAGGGCGATCGCCAATCCCACATTGGCCCCAATAAAGAACAGCGGAAAGATAAAGCCGCCTAAAAAGCCAGAATGTAGCGTAAAGCTGATGGCGAACATCTTAGCAACAGCAATCAGCAGCAGCGCTGATACTCCTAACAGCGCGCCCGTCTCAATCACCGTATGAATCTGCTCCTCGCTGAAAAAGAGCGTCTGCGGATAGGCAAAGGCAATCAGGCCAATAGATAGACCGCCCAGAGTTGCTAGCAAAATGCGGAAATGTTCTAGCGGCTCTAGAATCCGGCCCACTAGCCGAAAGACGTAGATAAACATAACCGCCACGCCTGCCCCGACAACACCCAGCGCTAACCCTTCCAAAAGATTGATCGGCGTCAGCGGCGGCACCGATTCAAAATGATAAAAGCCACCAATGGTGATGCCCGTACTGATGCGAAATACGGCAAAAGATAAAATTGCTGAAATCACGGCAGGCGCAACGGCTTCGTAATACTCCAACCCTCGACGATGGGGAATTTCCAACGCAAAGATCGCCGCGCCAATTGGAGCGCCGAAAAAAGCGCCTAGCGCCGCGCTCATGCCGCAAAATGTGAGGACACGCACTGAAGCGGTTTCCAACTTCAAGGAATCGCCTAGCCAGCTACCAAAGCTGCCGTTGACCTGAACTAAAGGCGCTTCTGGCCCAGCACTGCCGCCTGAGGTAATTGCCACTAGCGAAGCAATTACCATAGCGGGGGTTTTACGAATGTCAATTCGCCCTGGACTATGAATCTTATCAACGACTTGGGCCATTTCGCCAGGTAGACCCATGAAATAAAGAATTAGTCCCACACAAAAGCCGCCTGTTGTGGTGGCGATCCACACATAGTTATTAGCTGGCAGCCAGTCAGGAAAATAAGGGATAGCTAAGTTCGGCAGCGTATGCCAAACCCCATGCATCATGGTTTCTAAAACGAAGTAGTAGCTACCTGCTACTACTT
>JAAHIC010000646.1 GCA_010671965.1 Leptolyngbya sp. SIO4C5 | reverse complement strand
CGAAGTCGTCCTGAGTAATCGGTTCGCCCTCGCGCACAATCACTTCACCCGCATCGATAGGCACCGTCACCGGATCCACATTCTGCGCCACCTGCTCGGCCTGAATCCGCGTTTGCTCCAGGTCAGTGACCAGATTAGGCGACAAAGAGGCCATTAAAATTTGCGTCGCTATGGTTTCTGTCTCTAAGGGCAAACTATTGCCGACCTGAAGACGAATCGCATTTTCTATCAGCTCATCCGGTAGTCCTGGAGCGATACCCTGCCTCAGCATTCGCTCTCCTACCTGGCGAACTAAGCGCTGCAGCGATCGCCATTCTGGGTCTGAGAGATCTAGCAAATTTTCGGAAAAGGCGAATGCCGACTCCGGTGCTGCTTCCTGCTTTGAACGATTTTGCAAGTCGGCTAGAACCTGCTGATAGCTCTCTCTGGCCCGTTCAATCGTGGTTTCTAAAGCACTTACTTCCGGAACGGTGGCCCGCTGTTTGTAGGCAAGCAGTTCCCGGAATGCCTGCTGCTGTATCGGCGATAGGCGATCGCTTTGAGTCTCTAGAGGCTGCAGATTGGGTGCGGTGATAGCCGTACTAGCTGACGGGAGTGAATTAGTTTGCTGAAATAGCCGCCAAAAAGCCTGCCACTCTGCCCTATCAGCCCGGCGAATATAGCGCTGAGTAGCCGTAGACAGAATGTGGGTAGGCACAAAGGGAAGTCGGCCAGTCTGTTCTCGTAGCTGACTGCCTGTAGCGAGCAAACCATCCAGCGTTTTGAGGGCTGCCGTCGTGGCATCCTGGTTGATCATCAAGACCGGCAGGGCCCCATTACGAGCATCTCGCTCTCTTTCGGCAGTAGCCTGCTCGTTGATGACGTTAGCAGCGCTGGGGGCGATAAAAGTCTGCGGCGACTGCGTACCTACCTGGAGCTGTGGCTGATCGTAAAACCTTTGTCCAAACACAACCGTTAGTGAAATAACGGCTAGGGCGAAAGCTACGCGAGGATGGCCGCCTTGTTTGCGCTTATAGCGTCGCCGCGCGGCAATGCGGCGAGCCGCTGTTCTAGAAACAACGTCAGCAGCAGTGGCATTAGGGGCCGTCAGCAGCTTGAGCACCTGACCGTAGTTTTTGGCAGCTTGAGGCGTTTGTTTCAGAAATCCGGAAAGCGATTGCTTAGGCGTCTTCCCGAGGGCCAACTGCCACTGTCGATCAACTTGATTAATTAGCTGTCGGAGCAATTTCATGACTCCACCAAGGCTCTCGCTAGTTTAACGCTGATCTTTGCCACCCAACTTTAAGGGTAGTCACTGTCTGCTCCCCGCTAGAATTATCAAGATTTACTGGAAATTTATCCGGCATTGTTCCAGGAATGGGGGAATCATCACGATCCCTACTGAAAGCTTAAGGGAAAAACCCATCAGCAACTTTAGCCTAACTCTAGTTTAGTTTGCGTTCTCACGCGCTTGGGCACGGGAATCCGGCCATCGCTCTCAACATAAGGGAAACTATGGCAGGGCGATCGCAGGGAGTGGCCCCCCGCTGCCGACCCGCCAGCCGCTGATACCGCACCAGCGAGCAAACAGGCGATTGGCTAGAGTCTGTATCTGTAGCGCCGATAGGGGGACACCACCGGAGCCAGCGGCCCGACTGAAATCAGACTGCCAGGCCAACGGTAGTCCTGACTGACCTAATTTAGCCCCCAACCACGCCCCAACCAGCGCCGCCGTTAAGTCAGGCTGGGCGATCGCCCGTAAGCTGCGCTCAATTGCTAACCCATAGTCATGGGGCGTAGTCAGCACAATGTACAGCGCTAACCAGAAAGGCTGGAACTGAAGCGGCGTCTCCAGCGTTTCTAACTGGCTCTGCCAAGCCTGAAGTCCGGTAGGCTGCTGGCAGGCTGGCTCTAGTCTAGATAAAAGTCCCTGCCAGACTGGCTGCTGGCCTGAGGCGACCAGGGGAAAATCCGGAGGTTGAAGCGAGGCCAAGTCGAGCTGCAGGGAAGCAGCTGAGCTCAGCTGACCCTGCAGGGCCAGATCTAAAACTGCAGACGTCAGCCAGCAAAGGGTTAAAGTCTCGTTTGCCTCTGCCTGCCTGACAGCCGTTAGCGACTGAGCTAGAGACTGCAACCTGGCTGAGTGCTGGTGTAGGAGCAGCAGTCTAGGCATTTGAGCTAGGGCGATCGCCAATGGAGCGGTCGATATGTTGATACAATCGCTCTCTAGAGCATCAGCTAGGGCTTGACTGGTTTCTGCTGAGGCCAATGCTGTTAGCTGCTGCAGCCAAGGTGAAATGGTCAATGGCAGCGATGACTGAGCACTATTACTTGCGAGCCGACGCCAGTCTGCCAGCGCCAGTCCCCAAAGAACTCCCCGAAATTGGTTTAATAACGCAGATTTCATAGAGTATGCTTAGCTTCAGCATCTTCTTCAGTATTGGCCTAGACGTCAGCGGGATGCAAGGCGTTGTTCATCCTAACGGCTGTGTTTTGATAGGTTTAAAGACGCTTGATCCATGATTTCAGCAAATCGTCCTTTGAATTCTAGAAGCTATTTGGCTATGTCTACTCGATTCCGCCTGCAGTGGGTGCGGCTGCTCTCTGGCAGTGCGATCGCCCTGGGCGTAGTCATAGCGCCAGCTATGGCCCAGTCGCCGGAGCAGACAGAGACAGCCAGTCCCCCCACTGAGCCAATTTCTGCGACCCAGCAGCGCGCCGCTAGACCCACGCTGCGACTCAACAGCGAGGGCACCCCCGTCACTGAGCTACAGGCACTGCTAAAGCTTTTGGGCTATTACAGTGGCGAGGTGAGCGGTCGCTACGGCGAAGAGACTCAGACAGCTGTAGCTCAGTTTCAACAGGCAGCAGATCTCTCTGTTGATGGCATTGTGGGACCCGCTACCTGGAATCGATTGCTGCCTAGCCCACCCAGCGCTGACAATCCCCCTGCTACCAGCTCAGATCAGGCCGTGGGAGCAACAGCAGAGGCTACCCCTGTCGCTACTAACCCCACCGATACCCCTGCGACTGGCCCCGCTGAAGCTTCCCCTGTTGCCACAACCGCAGCTTCACCAACAACCGCCACAGAGACATCATCTGAGCCGCCTGCGACTTCAGAGTCAGCCTCAGACTCGCCAGCCTCTGCTGAGCCTACGCCAGCTAGAACCAATACCAATCCCCCCGTTGAACTGCCCGTCCTGAAGCAGGGCATGTATGGACCTGCTGTGGCCAGGCTACAGCAGCGGCTACAGGCATTAGGATTCTACAGGGGAGCCA
>JAAHIC010000645.1 GCA_010671965.1 Leptolyngbya sp. SIO4C5 | reverse complement strand
CTCTGGTCTGTACTCCGTTGTTGTCTTAGATGAGCTGAATCCAGTTTTAGACTTGGGTTTGCTACCGATTCATGAGGTGGTTAAAACGCTGAAGAACAAGCCAGAGCATTTAGAAATCATTGCCACCGGGCGCGGTGCCCCCCAGCCGCTGCTAGAAATTGCCAATCTACATTCGGAGATGCGGCCCCATGCCCATCTGGACACTCATTTTCAAGGCATTGACGGCATTGAGATCTACACGGGCAGCGGCAAGGGAAAGTCTACCAGTGCCCTGGGTAAGGCGCTGCAGGCACTGGGACGGGGGATCAGTCAGGACAAGTCCCACCGAGTACTAATCATGCAGTGGCTCAAAGGCGGGCAGGGCTATACCGAAGATGCGGCGATCGCGGCTCTGCGTCAGAGCTACCCTGACCTAGTTGATCACCAGCGCTGTGGCCGCGACGCGATTGTCTGGCGGGGGCAGCAGCAGCAGATTGACTATGTAGAAGCGGAGCGCGGCTGGGAAATTGCCCATACGGCGATCGCCTCTGGAATGTACAAAACCATCATTCTCGATGAGCTGAACCCTACGGTGGATCTAGAACTGCTGCCAGAGGAGCCAATTGTGCAGGCCCTGCTGCGTAAGCCGAAAGATACTGAGGTAATCATTACGGGCCGCTGCAAAAACCCGCCTGCCTACTTTGAGCTGGCTAGGGTTCATTCAGAGGTCTTCAACCATAAACACTATGCCGAAAGCGGCGTTGACCTCAAGCGAGGCGTAGATTTTTAGGAAATCGTCCCCTGATTGCCCGCTAGCTTTGTCAAAATGGGAGGGTTTACCGCATGAAGGTTAGAATTCTTGAGTTCTTTTGCTACTCTGCCTGCGGGCGATCGCTATTGGCTGCTCAACGCCCGCGTTCCGCTCGTTTTTTTAGACTCCAGGCGCGAATGGTCACCGCTACCTCACCTCAGCCGTCCCCCAGTTGCTGAAGACTTAGTTGCGGTAGATATCGAAATCAGCAGCGGCCAAATCACCTGTCTGCAGCCTTCAGGTCAGCCTTTGCCGCCAGAAGCGGTCAGTCTCGATATACAGAAAGGTCTGATATGGCCCTGCTTCGTGGATGCTCATACCCACCTAGATAAAGGTCATATCTGGGAGCGAATGCCCAACCCAGATGGTACCTTCGACAGCGCCCTAGCAGTCGTCGTTAAAGATCGAGAAAAGCGCTGGGACGCTGAAGATCTCTATCGCCGTATGAACTTCGGCCTTAAGTGCAGCTATGCCCACGGCACCCAGGCCATTAGGACCCATTTAGACGCCTTTGGAGATCAGGCCGCCGCTAGTGTTGAAGTTTTTCAGGCGCTGCGTCGTGAGTGGGAGGGACGAATTGCGCTAGAAGGGGTTTGCCTAGTGTCTTTAGACTATTATCAAACCGCTCAAGGGGAGCAGCTAGCCGACTTGATGGCTGAAGCGGGGGGCATTTTGGGCGGCGTTACGCAAATGGGACCAGACCTAGACGATCAGCTCGATCGCTTATTTAGCCTGGCACAAGAACGGCATTTAGCGCTTGACCTGCATACTGACGAGAGCTTAGATCCCAACGATATTACCCTGCGCCACGTGGCTATGGCGAAGCAGCGACATGGCTTTAGCGCTCAGGTTACCTGCGCCCACTGCTGTAGCCTGTCCGTGCAAGCGCCCGCTGTGGCTAACGCAACGATGGACTGGGTAAAAGAGACAGAAATCGCTATCATCAGCTTGCCTATGTGCAATCTGTACCTGCAGGATCGCCAGCCTCAGAGAATGCCTCGCTATCGCGGCGTCACCCTGCTGCATGAGCTGAAGCAGCGCGGCATTCCGGTAATTTTAGCCAGCGACAACTGCCGCGATCCTTTCTTTGCCTATGGCGACCATGATGGCTTGGAGGTATTTACCCAGTCGGCTCGCATCGGCCACCTCGATCGCCCTTTTGCAGACTGGCCTCTAGCCGTGACTCGCCTGCCGGGTGAGCTAATGGGCCTGCCCGACAGCGGCCAGATCGCGACGGGTGCAAGCGCTGATTTGATCGTATTTAAGGCTCGCACGTTCAATGAGCTACTGGCTAGATCTCAAAGCGATCGCATCGTGATTCGCCAGGGCCAGGCCATCGACACCACGCTGCCAGATTATGCCGAACTTGATGACTTGATGGCAGAGCTTGAGTAGAATTTGAGCGACGCGATCGGCCCCAACCATGTCAGACACACCGGAATTACGCACGCTCGGAATCCCACCTACGGCCTGGCAGGTCAATGCCGATATGGCTGATATTACCCGTCCGGCCCTGCCGCCGCGAATAGTGAGCTTTCTGACTCAGACCAAGAAACTGCAGGTGGACTTGAGCAAAACGGCCTGCATCGTGGTGGATATGCAAAATGATTTTTGCCATCCCGATGGCTGGCTAGCTCATATTGGCGTAGACGTGACGCCCGCTCGCCAAGCGATCGCGCCCCTCCAAACCCTGCTGCCCCAACTGCGACAGGCTCAGATACCGATTCTTTGGGTCAACTGGGGCAACCGCCCTGACCTGCTGAATATCAGCGCTGGGCTGCGCCACGTTTACAATCCCACCGGCGACGGTGTAGGACTAGGCGATCCCTTACCGAAAAACAAAGCGCGGGTGCTGACCAAGGATAGCTGGGCGGCGGCGGTGGTTGATGAGCTAGAACAGCGGCCAGAAGACATCAAAGTCGATAAGTACCGCATGAGCGGATTTTGGGATACGCCCCTTGATAGCATTCTTAAGAATCTGGGGCGGACTACGCTCTTGTTTGCTGGAGTGAATGCCGATCAGTGCGTGCTTTGCACGCTGCAGGACGCTAATTTTTTGGGCTACGACTGCATTCTGCTGCGGGACTGCACGGCGACGACTTCCCCTAGCTTTTGTATGCAGGCTACTGTTTACAACGTGAATCAGATCTTCGGCTTCGTGACCGAGTCGGCCCACATCTCAGCGGCGATCGCGGCCTAGAAATCCTGTGCGGACGGGTTAAACAATCCATTTCCCAGGATTCCTGTAAAATCCCTATCAAAACCCGCCTCTACAAAAATCTATGACGACCACAACCAATTGGGATACCCTCGCTGCCGCGCTTGGCGATATTGAAATTATTCGCGATCGCGCCCAGGTTGAAAAACTGTCAAAGGATTACTACTACTTCAGCCCGGTGCTGCAGGAGCAGCTTGCCGATAAAACCGCTGATCTGGTGGTGCGGCCTAAGTCAGAAGCAGAGGTGTTGCAGGTA
>JAAHIC010000644.1 GCA_010671965.1 Leptolyngbya sp. SIO4C5 | reverse complement strand
TCTGTCCTGTCGTCTACGGGAGGTCATGGGACGAGGTGTGCCGATTCGAGCAGTGTTAGGGTCAAAGTAGCGATCAACGACTTCTTCACCTGCTTCAATCTTCTCAAGCTCATCAGTAGAAATATTGCTCATAAATCTCACGTTCTCGTTTTGTACTTTTCCAATAGGTGACTAACCAAATATATTCCCCTTCTTCATCGTAGCGAATTTCACAGATTACTGATAATAGAGCATTTTCCAAATATCCAATAGCCATAAACTGCTCGGGAGCATCGCGTTTAATGAGTTCTACATATTCGCCAGCTAGAATAATAGAAACTTCTTGGAGAGAATATCCTCGCTTTTGCTTGAGAAGTTTGCTCGTTTGATTATCTCAATCGAATCGCATTGAGTCTTAGATTCATATAGCTAACTGAACTTATTTCAAATATATCGACAGTCCCTTTTCCAAGAATTTTACAGGGTAAGGTATTTGTCCTGACACCTGATAGTTATTAGGGTAGTGGTTATGAAAGTAATCGGCCTTCTTTCCCTTCTAAAATCAATCCCACTGAGGTCACAATATAGTCCAAAATCGCCAATCCAAAATCGCAAATTGTATGGCCGTAACGCACTGTTTTGGGGGGGCGTTCCCAAGGAGTGATTGGAGAAGTGATGAGGGGCAAAGCAGGAAAGCACCCAGCAAGATCCACGATCAGGCGATCACAACAAAATCCAAGAGCAAGCTAAAATTGGATCTCAGTAATTTCGGTACTACCGTACCAAGCAAAACTCTTTGCATTTTCTCGTATATACCTATCCAAATGTCGGGACAAAAAATAATTGAAATTCTTAGGACTTATACCTCCTGGATAAATTTGATCTATCCAAAAGATTTTTTGGTTCAATGTTACTAAAATAAATCCGGAGTGGGTGTTGCGGAAGGCTACGGTAAAAAAGCCTGGATAGTCGGCCTTTACACGACTCATTATCCAGCCTTTGGGATCCCCTTCAAGATCTAACTCCTTCCAAGTTTTTGGGTCAGTTTTTTCTTTCTCTCCTTTTGCATTTCTTGTGAATAAAGGACTACGACTCTTCCGCTCGTAATCAAATTCTTTTGACTCTCCGACTTTATCTTCTTTGCTAAGGATGCTAACCAAGTCGCTGACGGTTGCACCGCTCCAATCTTCAACTTCCTCCTTCGTCGTATCGGGAGCGACTAGTCGTCCTGCATCTATCAGGAAAGACAGATGCCGAAGACAGCCGTAGGTGTCACCCAACTCACTACTACGATCTCGAATGAGCTTTGCTTTAAAGTAGCCGATGAGCTTTTCAAGCCAAAGAACTCGATTACTATCGATATGTTGGATCTCGCCATTTTTCATATCCTTGATGTAGGATTCGTAGTCTTTGATTTGTTCCCTGCCATATGCTTTGAATCTGCCTCGAATTACTTGTTTGATATCCTCGCTATTTTTAATAATCCATTCCTTGGTAAAGTTATCAGAAGCGCCAGACTTACCCAGCCAAAAAGTTTTTCGGCTGGTAGTAAACAAACGCAGAAGTTTCTCAGTACTAGCTATTGTTTTTAGCCTGTTCGAATCATTTTGCTTAAAAGAACTATTCTCATATGCTTGCAAATTTGGTGGATTTTTTGAACCAACTTGCTGCACTACGTGCGTCAACTCATGCGCCAACAACTCCTTCCCCCCACTCGCCTCCGGATTATACTTCCCCGAATTAAAATAAATATCCTGTCCGTGGGTAAAGGCTTGAGCCTGGATTGCATTAGCTAAGTCTGGCGTTTCATGCACCCGCACAGTGCTAAAGTCTGTGCCAAAGCGAGGTTCCATAAAGGCGCGGGTTTCGTTGGAGAGGGGTTGGCCACTGCCTTTGTGTTGGGCGAGTTGGCTGTCAAAGTTGGCGGGGGCTTCGGGGGCAGTGCCTTTGGCTTGAAGTTGAGGTTTGGGTTGTAGGGTTTCCTCGTCGTCTTCCTCCGGCATCGTTTCTCGTTGCACTAGAGGTTTTTGCTGCAGTTCATCCTCTTTTTCCTGAGGCAAGCGCTGCACAGCCTGCTCCACTCCCCCACTCTTACCCTCTCCCACTCTTACCCTCGATTCCGGCATCCGCATCACCTTCGCCGCCATCTGATCTGCTTCTTGCTCATACTTATCCCCTGGTTGCCCCATTGTCAGCTTGGTTTGCACAGGAGCCGTCAGCGTGTTATCTTCCTTCTCTTCATCTATTGCCTCGCGCTGCAGGTCGGGTTCAGCCGCAGGCGCTTCTCGGTATAGGGGAATATCCATCAGTTGCACTGCTGGAATCGCAGTGCGGGGTTGCAGATCTGGCGCGTCGTCTTCGTCCTCTTCCTTAGGCTTAGGAAACGGGCGACGCTGGAACATGCCCGTATCGGTGGCGGGCGTGGGGAGGTGAGCAGATTTCTTAGTGGGGGTAGGAATGCGGGTTTGCATGAGGGGAAAGTGCGATCGCGCTTTGTTGCTCCCCATTGTATGTAAGCAGGACTGGGATAAACGCTCTAAGTTAAATTCTTCGTATTCTTTAACCCAATTACTTTACCCAGCCTTTTACCTCAGCCGTGGGCAGAGGCCGCTCTAGCTTGGCGAATTCGCTTTGGGTTGATTGCAGTAGGTGGGCCATCGTCACCGGAGACTGGTCCTCAGCCGCCAAAAAAGCGGCAGTCAGGGCGATGTTGCGAATATTGCCGCCGGCAACATTGAGCTTGGCGAGCTGGCGGTAGTTGAGGTCTTGGGTGGGGAGCTGAGCCGGAAAAATCCGCTGCCAGATGGCGGCCCGCTGCTCTAAGTCGGGGAAGGGAAAGCGAACAATGAAGCGAATACGGCGCAGGAAAGCCGGATCGATGGCGTCTTTGAGATTCGTGGTCAGAATTGCCAGACCGCGATAAGCTTCCATCCGCTGCAGCAGATAGCTGACTTCCATATTGGCGTAGCGATCGTGGCTGTCTTTAACATCGCTACGCTTGCCAAAGAGGGCATCCGCTTCATCAAAGAGCAAGATCACACCGCCGGTTTCCGCCGCATCGAACACCCGGCGCAGATTTTTCTCAGTCTCGCCAATGTACTTACTCACCACCGAGCTGAGGTCGATGCGGTATAGGTCAAGCTGCAGCTCTTGGGCCAGCACCCCGGCGGCCATTGTTTTTCCCGTACCGCTGACCCCAGCAAACAGGGCACTAATGCCCAGGCCGCGATTGCTTTTACTGGAAAAGACCCAGGTCTATGAAACCTGGGGCTTTTCCAGTAAAAGA
>JAAHIC010000643.1 GCA_010671965.1 Leptolyngbya sp. SIO4C5 | reverse complement strand
TGTGTAAAATAGGGGGCAGATCGTAGCTCGTTCACGTCCTGGTACCCTTATCCGTGAAGTATTCTGCCCCCTATTTTACACAGGTCTTTAAGATTCAGCCGAGAGGACAATTAGAGAAAGTGACGACATGGGAAATTGCCGTAATTGGAGCCGGGCTGGCTGGCTTAAGCTGCGCTCAGCGACTGGCCCAGGCCGGTTATCAGGTGGGCATTGTGGAAAAGTCGCGCGGTTTGGGCGGTCGCCTAGCAAGCCGCCGTCTGCACCAGACCCAGGCCGATCACGGGGCGCGATCGCTACAGCCCCAAACGGATTTACTGCGATCGCTCATCGCCGCGCTCACAGAGCTTGACCTTTTGCAGCCGTGGCAGGCACAGTCCTATATCTGGCAAAATCAGCAACTGACGGTCAGCCCTGACCAAACTCACTACGTGGCTCCCCAAGGCATTACCGCCGTGGCTAAATTCTTGGCTACGGGTCTGACCATTCACCGTCAATGCCGAGCCGTCTCGCTTTCGCCGGTTGCCGCTGGCTGGCAGATCCAGGCCCAAGCCGGAGACGCGATCGCCTCTTTCTCAGCTCACACAGTCATCTTGGCAATCCCTGCGCCCCAGGCTCTAGATTTGCTCAAATCGCTCCCGCCAGAGGTATTAGATCAGCAGGGGATTGCCAGCCTCAGTCACATCACCTATCACCCCTGCTTCAGCGTCATGGCTGGCTACCCGGCGAGCCAATCAGATCGGTCTCAGTCTCTCTTTCCGGCGGGCTGGCAGATTGACTTTGTCGGCGACAGCGACTCTGAGCTGCTATGGCTAGGCTTAGAGAGCAGTAAGCGGTCTGGGTCAGATCGTCCTCTCGTCGTAGCACAGAGCGGGGCTGCGTTTGCTCAGGCGCATTTAGAAACAACAGATCTCACCCAGGTAGGACAGACGCTATTGCAAGCCGCCGCCGCGAAGTTACTATGGCCCTGGCTCAGCCAACCCGATTGGCTACAGGTACAGCGCTGGCGCTATGCCTTTGTTGATCGCGGCAGTTCTGAACCTGTTTTGCAATTGGCCCAGACGCCTCAACTGTTGAGCTGTGGGGATGGGTGGGCTAGCTCAGGAATCGCAGCAGCCCTGCAATCAGGCTTTGCCGCCGCTGCTAGGTTCAATCAGCAGAGCCAGCAGCGATCGCTTTTGTCAATGTCAGCTCTCTGTCAGCGTCTGCAGTAACCCAACCAAGCCTTGTTTAGGTTCACTGACTTAATAAAAAAAAGAGGATCTAAATTTAATTTAGATCCTTCAGGTCTGTTGTTTGAGAGAGTTTGAGAATTTAGCGGAGAGAGTAGCCTTTCCTTAGAGGGACTGCAGCGATCCCTCAGCTGAATCCTCGCGCAGTTGGGCCGGAGCGCGAAAAGCTTCTTCTAAAGCAGTCACATCTTCTAAATTGGTCTCCGCTTCTTCCTCCTGGATTACTGGCATCTCTTGCCAGCAGTCCGTACAAACCCAGTACAGCCCGCTATTACGCATGTGGCGCAGCAAAACATTTCCACAACAGGGACAGGTTCGCTTATTCATACACCTGATCTCCATAACTTAAGTTAAACTGATTTTCTTTAAATGAGGAACTGCTGAAACAGTTGCATAGCTTAGGGTTAGCCGCTGTTTTTCTAAAACCTTGCTGTAAGCAGCTTCGTATTTATCTACCATCTGGCCTGTGCTAAAGTGGCGCGCGACCAACTCCCGGCAGTTCCGACGATCCAGGCTGTCTATTGCTAATAGTGCTTCAGCCATCTCATCAAAACTGTTGCAAATGAACCCTGTTTTGCCAGAGACAATTACTTCCGAGACAAAACCTCGATTCATCGCAACTACGGGTGTCCCCGTGACCATTGACTCAATCACGCTCAGTCCAAAAGGCTGCTCCCAAGTTATCGGAAACAAGACAGCTACAGCCTCACTCAAAAGGGTGATCTTACTAACAGGGTCCACTTCACCCAGGTACTCTACAGCATACCCATCCAACCGGGGTGAGATGGCTTGTTCAAAGAAATTGCGATCTGCAGGGTCAATTTTTCCGGCCAGCTTGAGCAGCAGTCCAGCCTGCTGCGCGATCGCGATCGCCTGCTCAACGCCTGACTCTGGCGAGAAACGGCCCCAAAAGGCAAGATATGGCTGACTAGAAGCGATCGCTGTGTCAGGTTCAGAGAACTCATCTGACTGTTCTGATTCGATCGCCTCAGCTGCAGCCTCAGCCTTAAAGGGATAGCACTCTAAATCGATGCCGTTGTGAATGGTGCGGATATAGTTGAGGTCTGGAGCCGATCGCCGCTGAGCATCGCTGACGCTGACAAAATTGTGGTGGCGGTAGCGACGGCAAAGCTCGACAAGTTCCGGCGTCAGGGGGCGATGCAGCGTATAGAGAGTAGGCACGCCCAGAGATTCGGTCAGCGCAAAAGGCGGCACCCAGTTATGGCAATGAATTAAATCAAACTGAGAGGCCAAATGGCTGAGGCGATCGCGCTGGATAGCCTCAGCCTCAGCGACACTTGCTGTTGCCCCTTGGCAAAGGGCTTGTGGCACGATGGCTTCCAGGTGGGCTAGGGTCTGAGACTCTACCGAAGCAAAGAGCGTTACCTGGTGACCTCGCCGCACCAGTTCATCAGTTAGTAAACCTATGGCTTTTTCAATCTCACTGGTGCCCTGAGCAGCAATCGGCTGCCAGAGAGGTGCGATTTGAGCAATCCGCATATGAGAACCTCCTAATCTTGAATAGCTGAAGCGGTAGAGAGGGGGTTGATGGTTAACTGCTGTCTTAAAAGCTTGAATGCATAAAGCGGCTTATTGGTAGCAATGCCTTTACCAATCTCAACAAAATGATCGAGATAACAGCATTTTTGTCTGGAAACTTCATAATAGCTTTATGAAAAGCTAAATTTGAGCAGTTTCAGTCATAAAAATGGGCCTATCTGGTTCCTTCTTAGGCGAGTACGCTCCTCAATTCAAGCTAGGCTGAGGAAATCACATGCCAAGCTACACAGTTTGATTTAGCTCAGTCTCTACATCAAAAATTCTGAAGATGATTTCTCAGGAATTACCGCGCTCTCAAACGCCGCCGCCAATCAATTTATTCACCATGTTCCGGTTGGGCCTGTTTCAAATGGGGCTAGGCTTACTGTCTTTGCTGACCCTGGGCATCCTCAACCAGGTGATGATCTCTGAGCTGAAAATTCCTGGAACCTTGGCAGCAGGCGCGATCGCCATGTATCAGTTTATTGCCCCGGCCAGAATTTGG
>JAAHIC010000642.1 GCA_010671965.1 Leptolyngbya sp. SIO4C5 | reverse complement strand
AGCAAGAGGGTACGCAGCAGGTGAACTACCTTTTTGCAAAAACCACAGTCAGCATCGTAATAAATTCGCAGATCCGCCTGAGGAGGGCCATAGCAGCGCTCAGCCCAGCTTTGCCAAATCGCCGTTGGTAAAAAAGCTAGCCAAACGGCTCCCTCTAGCCAGAAAGCGGCAGGGAAAAATAGGACAGTTCCCAGCAGGCCCAAAATCACGGCCAGCGTCCGACAAAAAGTAGTTCGTACCGGCGTCCAGAGGAGCAATAGCGCCCCAAAATATAGGGCTACCAGGGGAGAGGCAGTCGCTTCAGCCGACAGCAGCGTGAAAATCCAGAAACCATAAACCAGGCTCTGGCGTACCCTCAGCGCCAGCGTAGCAGCGGTGAAAAGCTGGCTGGGCAGGGCCTGCCGCAGATTCAAGGCGCTGTCAATGGCGTAGCTAGCCCCCAGCGGCAGAAACATAGCCCAAAACAGCACCGCTGGCAGCAGGCGCTCACTGCTGAACTCAGCAGCAGCTGACTGAACCGGCAGCAGACTCACCAGTAACCAAGCGGCGATCGCTGCCCAGCGCGTGCGGTAGCCCAACAAAAGGAAAAGAGCCGCGATCGCCGTCAGCCCCAAAAGCCCGCCGTGAATCCAGGGCACCACCGTTGGCAGTTCGCTCGTCCAAAATCGCAGGCTGCCTTCTAGCAGCAGCGGCGTCGCTGCCGCATTGCCGTAGACAGGGCCAAATTGCAGGTGATTAGCGACTAGGGCCAACAGGGCGATCGCCAGCCCCAGCCGCAGCCCTGCCAGCGATCGCAGGTCAAGTCCGTAGCGCTTTTCTAGCTGTATTTGCAGGCCTAAACCAAAATCAGAGCGATTCACCGGCAGCTTACTCAATTTCTACGTCTTCCTCCACCAGCGCTTAAACCATTTTCCTATCGCCCGCAGCCAGGTTTGCAGCAGGTGACGCAGCACCTTGAGCCGATGTTTCCAGGTCGGCAGGCGCTGGGTGTAGACGCCGCGCCGAATAATCGCCGCTAGCCTGCCCGTCAGCGTCAGCCCCAGGGAACTGTCTACCACGGCAGAACCGATGCCCAAGGTCATCATGTCGCCTAGGTGGGTGTAGTGGTAGGGTTTGAGCTTTTTACCCGCAATCGCTGCCTTCAGGTTTTTCGCCACGCGATCGGCGGCCTGATAGGCGGCTTGGGCCGTGTTGGGGGCTGGCTCTCCCTGCTTGCTTTGGATGGTCGCCACGTCACCGACGATAAACACTTCTGGATGGCCCTGGAGCTGCAGCGTAGGCCGAGTCATATACTGGCCGCGATCGTTTTGGTCAATGGCGTCATAGCCAATCCAGGGACGGGGCTGGGTGCCTGCCGCCCACAGCAGCAAATCGGCGGCTTGCCAAAACTGGCGATCGCCCTGCTGCAGCCGGGTGCGATCTACCTCAATCTGAGCAGCGCTGGTTTCGAGCATCACCTCGACATGACGCCGGGCCAAAGCCCGCGAGGCTGCTCGTCGCAGTGAGTCGCTGAAAGGTTCTAGGATCTGACTGCCGCGATCGGCCAGAGTAATTTTTGCCTGCTTACCGAGCTGGTCAGCTAGCTTACAGGACAGCTCCACGCCGCTTGGCCCTGCGCCAATTACAAGAATATTGAGCGGACTTTGCCGCAGCTGCAACTCCTGCAGCCGCATCTTTAGCCGTTCTGCATCTACCAGGGTCCGGAACGGCAGGGCATGTTCTTTGAGGCCAGGAATATTGACGTAGCGCGTTTTACTGCCCGTGGCTACCACCAAATAGTCATAGCTGAGGGCAGGGCCATTTTCTAAGTCCACTCGCCGCGCCTGCAAATCTACGCCCTGCACCGAGTCCTGCTGAAATTTAACATTTGTCTGAGCCAGCAGTTGCCGGTAGGTGGGGGCAATTTCCCATGCCTGCAGCTCATTGGTCAGCAGCTCATAGAGCAGCGGCGTGAATAAAAAGCGCTCATCTCGGTCAATCAGGGTAATGCGGACGCGATCGCCCCGCGTAGCCCGCGATCGCTGCAGGTAGACGGCTGTATACAAACCGCCAAATCCCCCTCCCAAAATGCAGATGTGGGGCCGAGAGCGAGCTGATTGAGCGGACTTGATCGTGGGGTGAGACTGTCTCAGCTCGTAATCCATGATTCAGCGCTAGAGAGGGCAAATTACTTTTAGTCTAATAAGGCAAATCCTTTTCTGAAAACACATGACGGTCAATTTGCTTTGGCAGCACCCGCCTCAAGACTTGCAGCTTACCCCTGCGACCGTCCATGTTTGGGGCAGCTCAATCGCGCCCACTGCTGAGCGACTTGATTGCTATACGCCCTTGCTCTCAGCTCAGGAACAGGCCAGAGCAAGCCGGTTTCGCTTCGATCGCGATCGCGATCGCTTCATCCTCAGCCGGGGCATATTGCGTCAGATTTTGGCTAACTATTTGCGCTGCCCCCCGGCAGAACTGGTGTTTGGCTATGGCGAATTTGGTAAACCCTATTTAGCCAATAGCCCCCTGCCCCAGCTGCAGTTTAATCTGTCTCATTCGGGCGATATCGCCCTATACGCCCTGACCTGCGATCGCCAAGTGGGTATCGATATCGAAACCAAACGGCCCCTATCGCGGCTGGCTAAACTGGCTGAGCACTGTCTGACCCTGCGAGAAAAAAATCATCTGCTCAGCCTGGAAGCTGGGCGGCAGCCGACTGTTTTTTTCAGCTATTGGACTTGTAAAGAAGCCTTTCTCAAAGCAATTGGCAAGGGACTCACCCAGGCAATGGATGACCTGGAAATTTTGCTCAATGACTCCCCCCAGCTCCTACAGGCCGCAGACATCTCGGTGGAAAACTGGCGGTTAGCGATGCTGCACCCGGCTGAGGACTATACGGCAGCGATCGCGGTGGAAGGAACGGACTGGCAGCTAAGCTGCTGGCGATATGTTGATGAGTCAGTTGAGTAAGAGGTAATCAGCAGTTCGGAAATTTGGCCCCGCCGCTTGGCCTTAGAGTTGATATTGCGGCTGGCTTGAATAGAATGAATAAAACAGTTCTGATAAAGGTTGCGGATGAAGGGACAATCGGAGTTTGAGAGCATGACGTGAACGCCCCGCTCAGCTAGCTCAAAGAAAACCTGCTGCAGTCTTTCTTGATCCTCGGCTCTAAACGAGTGGCGATTGTAAGCAGTAAAGCTGCTGGTAGCGCTGATGGGGTGATAGGGCGGATCTAAATAGACAAAATCATCACGGCTAGCCGTATTAACCACCTGAGTAAATGACCCCTGAC
>JAAHIC010000641.1 GCA_010671965.1 Leptolyngbya sp. SIO4C5 | reverse complement strand
AGCCCTAGACTACTACCAGCGCTCACTGGCGATTCGTCAAGAGATTGGCGATCGCGGTGGTGAGGCTGTAACGTTCAAAAATATTGGTGAAGCCCTTGAAAAACAAAGCCAGTCAGAGTTGGCGATCGTCTTCTACAAACAATCCGTCAATGTTTATGAATCCATTCGCGGTGGCTTAAGCACGCTGGATACAGATCTGCAATCCTCCTACACAGACTCCATCGCTGACACCTACCGCAGCCTAGCTGATCTGCTGCTCCAGCAAAACCGAGTTATTGAGGCTCAGCGCGTTTTAGACCTGCTCAAAGTTCAGGAACTTGAGGACTATCTGCAAGACGTGCGTGGCAATGCTGAAACCGCTACAGGTACCGAGCTGCGAGAACCAGAGCAAGCGATTCAAGCCGGAGCCGACGCCATCTTGCAGCGAGCGATCGCCTTAGGACAAGAGCTAGCCCAGCTAGAGCAAATTGACCGCCAAGACCGCACGCCAGAGCAGCAAGCGCGCGTTACCGAGTTGCGGCGTCAGCTACAGGCTATCACTGCAGAATATCTGGCCTTTCTTGCCAGCGATGAAGTCGAGAACCATTTGGCTCAGCTCCGGCAGGTGGCTCAAGCCCCCATTGACTTAGAAGACTTTACCAATCTGCAAGATAATCTGCGTAACCTGCAGCAAGACGCTGTTTTGCTCTATCCCCTTGTTTTAGAAGAACGGCTAGAGCTAGTGTTGGTGACTCCCGATGCCCCTCCCGTCCGCCAGCCCGTCGCTGTCTCCCGCGAAGATCTCAACCGGGCCATCGTTGCCCTGCGCCAAGCCTTAGAAGATCCGACCAGTGACGCTATTACCCCCGCTCAGACACTTTATGACTACCTGATTGCGCCGCTCGCCCCTGCCCTCGCTGCTGCAGGGGCTAAAACGCTGATTTATGCTCCTGATGGGGCTTTGCGCTACGTACCTCTGGCGGCGCTACATGATGGCGATCGCTGGCTGATTGAAACTTACCGGGTCAACAACATCACCGCTACCAGCCTTACCGAACTCAATACCAATCCCACAGGTGATTTAGACATTTTGGCAGCGGCCTTCAGTGAAGGCGAACACTTTGTTGAATCTGTCCGTCAAACCTTTGCGGGCTTAGCTTTTGCAGGAGTTGAAGTCAGCAACTTGGCTGCTCTCATTCCCGGCACCACCCAACTTTTTAATCAAGACTTTCAGCCCGATGTTGCCCTCAAAATGAATGACTACAACATTGTGCATCTCGCCACCCATGCCGCCTTTGTTCCCGGCACCCCGGCAGACTCCTTCATTCTCTTTGGCAATGGCGCTGCTGTAACCCTAGAGAAAGTCCGTACTTGGCCGCTGACAAATGTAGATTTGATGGTGCTGAGTGCTTGTGAAACGGGCCTCGGCGATCAGCTGGGCAATGGCGAAGAGGTGCTGGGGCTGGGCTATCAGATTCAGCGAGCAGGCGCTAAAGCGGCTTTAGCCTCACTCTGGCAGGTGAGCGATGGTGGTACTCAGGTTTTGATGAACGCTTTTTACAGGGCCCTGTCTCAGGGCATGACTAAGGCGGAATCGCTGCGGCAGGCTCAGATAGCTCTAATTACCGATGACTTTAGAGCTGTAGGGGGAGAGCGAGGCACAATCGTTCCTGTGAGTGCAGCAACGGGCGAACCCATTGGCGCTGACAACAAGCTGAGTCACCCCTATTTCTGGGCACCGTTTATTCTCATTGGCAATGGCCTATAGGTTTAGTTAAGCCTTTAGCTGGCTTACTCAATATGTTTAGGGCGTCGCTAGCCATTTCAGCTTGATCTGCTTGCCGTGATAGCGCTTTTTCACCTTGTCGCCCTCTCGCCAAAACTCATACCAGTAGGGGCCATGCAGATCTCCAGCCGCGCATTTGCAGTTGGCCTTGCCGCACTTCACCCGCTGGAGCAGAAAGCAAGACTTGCCGATATGCCGCCGCTCAATGGCACTTTCGCTACCGGGTGGCTGCCAGTCCTCAGCCGATTGTTGGTCAGCCGCATCGACCTGTCGCCTTAGCCAAGCCAGTAAACGTCTTTGCTCTGCTAGATCCCAGCGGGCGATTTCTTGGCGGGCAGCGGCCTGTGTCCATTGGCGTGAGGAAGACATTTTCTTAGGTAACAAACACTTCTGTTCAGTGTACTAGAAATGTTACCTAAGAAAAACATCTTGTCCTGCAAGCGTAAATTTGCAGGCGCGATCGCCCTAGCGGGCCGTTTATCAAGCAGGCATCGACCCTGCGATCGCCCAACGATAAGCTCTCCTTGCTACTTCAATTAAAAATACTCACACCATTGTGGTTCAAACTGGGGAGTTTATGTAGTAGATTAAACTCAATGGTTCTACTATTAAATATAGATTTGTGTCTATTGAATCTGGATAGCCTTTTTTCCAACTCAGGGAGATGCCCCTAGAGGTAGTCGCATATCCCTGAGTGACATCTAAGCCCAAGCTCCACCTCGCAAGACCATTACCAATTCACTGAACTTGAATGGTTTGACCATGCAACTTACTAACAGAATTAATTTCCGCAATTTACGCGGCGACATTTTTGGCGGCGTCACCGCTGCCGTCATCGCCCTGCCAATGGCCCTCGCCTTTGGGGTAGCCTCTGGTGCAGGAGCTGCCTCCGGCCTGTGGGGGGCTGTTTTGGTAGGCTTTTTTGCGGCCCTATTTGGCGGGACGCCCACGCTCATTTCTGAACCCACTGGCCCGATGACGGTGGTGATGACCGCAGTTATCGCCAATCTAACCGCCTCTAATCCTGAGGACGGCCTAGCAATGGCGTTTACCGTCGTCATGATGGCAGGGGTATTTCAAATTATTTTCGGCTCACTGCGCCTGGGCCGATACGTGACAATGATGCCCTACACCGTGATTTCGGGCTTTATGTCCGGCATCGGCATCATTCTGGTGATCCTGCAGCTGGCTCCGTTTTTAGGCCAGCCCAGCCCTCCCGGTGGCGTAGTCGGCACGTTGCAGGCGATTCCTGAACTGCTGGCCAATATTCAGCCAGCCGAGACTGCCTTGGCGGTTATCACAGTGGCCATTATCTGGTTTATGCCCGCTAAATTTAAGCGGATAATCCCCCCCCAGCTTGTTGCCCTAATTGCGGGTACAGTACTGTCGCTCATCCTGTTTCCAGGACTCGATATTCGCCGCATTGGCGAAATTTCGGCAGGCTTTCCGGCCATCCAAGTGCCAACTTTTGGCTTGGATCAGCTCCAGCTCATGTTTGTGGATGCGGCAGTACTGTACCCA
>JAAHIC010000640.1 GCA_010671965.1 Leptolyngbya sp. SIO4C5 | reverse complement strand
CTCGCTGTCTGTACCTGCTGGCCTTTGTTCACGACAACCACACCATCCACCGCGATATTAAACCGTCTAATATCATGCGGCATCGCAATGGCAAGCTTTATCTGCTCGATTTTGGCGCGGTCAAGCAGGTAACGCAGGGTCAGAGAGGCGCGGCCAAGTCTACGGGAATTTACTCTATGGGCTTTGCCCCACCCGAGCAGATGTCTGGCGGGGCAGTGTATCCTTCCACGGATTTATATGCCTTAGCCGTTACCTGCGTGACGCTGCTGACGGGCAAGCCTGCTAGCGACCTGTTTGATTCCTACAGCAATACGTGGAACTGGGAGCAAGGTGTTCAAGTGAGTTCCCGCTTGGCTGGGGTACTCAACCGGATGCTGAAAGTTGCCCCCAATCAGCGCTTTCCCTCGGCCCAAGTGGCGCTGCGAGCCTTGCAGCAGCCCACTTCCCCCCGCCCGCCAGTTTCTCCGCCCACAGCGCCCCCGCCCAATCCGCCAACTTCTATCCAGTCTCAGCCTGCTGCTCCGCTCTCGCCCCCGCCCCCATCACCACCAGCAGCGGCATCCCAACCTCAGTTTTCTCTAATCGAAACCCTATCAGGCGCTGCTTTTACCGGCTTTGAAGGCAGCATAGCGGCAATTGCCTTAATCAGCTTTTTGGGCACGACGCTGATTGGCGGCGGTGTTTGGCTGCTGTTCATGGCGGCTCTAGTATTTTTGCAGTGGCGACGCATTATTGAGCGGGTTGATCTAATGATTATTGCCGCTGTCAGCTTTGGTATCGCCCTACTTCTACGACTCTATCCTTGGCAAAATCTCTTGATCATTGCTTTAATAGCGGCGTTGGTGGCAGTCGCGATCGCCATTGTATTTCGACTGATTTACCAAATCACTGCTAGGTTTTTCTAGTCTTTTCTACTCGTAAAATTTATGGCGACTAAGAATGAAACGCCAGCACTCATTGCGGCCCTCCTGGTCACAGTTGCTTTAGTCGGTGGTGGTCTGTGGTGGCTAAACCGCAGCGGGACTTTAAGCCTGGGCGGACTGACGGGACAGTCTCCGCAGACGGGACAGCCTGGAACCTCTTCAGACGAGACTTTGCCAGCATCTGTGGCTAGCTTTGCAGAGGTCAGCAACGTTCCCCAGGGCTTATTTAACTATGGCGGAAGCACTACCTGGGCCCCCATGCGCGGCAGCGTAGATTCTCAAATTCAAACCGTTTGGCCTAATTTTGAGCTGCGCTATGTCAATCCGACGGGGCGGCCCCCCAGTTCAGGGGTCGGTATCGAGATGCTGATCAACAATCAGCTTTCCTTCGCCCAGTCTTCCCGTTCACTCAAGGGAGAAGAATACGAGCAGGCTCAGCAGCGCGGCTTTGGCCTACAGGAAATTCCGGTAGCGCTAGAAGGGCTGGCGATCGCGGTGCATCCTGAGCTGCAGCTATCTGGTCTGACCTTGGATCAAATCAGAGGTATCTACACCGGAGAGATCACCAACTGGCAGCAGGTTGGTGGCCCCAATCTGCCGATTCAGCCCTATTCACGAACTCCTGATGGCGGAACGGTAGAGTTCTTTATAGACGCTGTTTTAGGCGGTTCAGAGTTTAGTCCTAGCGTGCAGTTTGTCGATAACACGACGGCGGCGCTGCGAGAGATTTCTAATAATCCCGGCTCTATCTACTATGCGTCTGCGCCAGAAGTCGTCGGCCAGTGTACGGTTCGACCTCTACCCGTAGGTCAGAGATCAAACGAGCTGATAACCCCTTACAGAGAGCCTTACGTACCACCAGAAAACTGCCCCAGCCAGCGCAATCAGTCCAACGTTGAGGCTTTCCGTAACGGGCAATATCCCCTCACCCGGCGCTTGTTTGTCATTGTCAAGCAGAATGGCCAGAACGACCAGCTAGCCGGTGAAGCCTATGCCAAACTGTTGTTGAGCAATCAGGGGCAAACGCTGCTCAATCAGGCCGGATTTGTCCCCATTCGCTAAATAAGCCGGTATACAGATAACCGAGAGGGTTACCCCTCGGTTAGAGGGAGGGCTGATTTTTGCGGAATTGACCTTCAGCCCACATGTAGTATTCTCGTAGAGTTTGATTTAATCATCAGGGATCGCGCCCTCCTGAGGGACAGGAACTTTCCTGCTCTATCTAAAGACAGGTCTTATAGCAATTGGCTGCTGGGTTGAGTAAGATTGCAGTTGTGACTTCTAGACTGCAGGTTTAGAGGGGTTGCTAATTGGGTGTTTTCACCGAGAAAAAAAGTGGTTTATTATCCTGATCCCAGCCAATGAAGCGAGTAAAATTAAGGTTGTGTGAAGTTCAACCATATTGCTTAGCAGATCTCGATTTTCTCGGATAGTTTAAATGAAAACGCCTGCAGGGCGTCTACAACATAATTCTGGGTAATTTTGCTAGATTTCTATCTAGATGACACTTTTAAGGGAGCAATCATGAGTTTGAATCGAAGTTATTTAATGGCCTCTGCGGCGGCTGTGCTAGCCGGAGCGGTTACGCTGCCCGCACAGGCAGCCAGCTTTACGGCAAGTGATGCTGTAGGAGCAGGCTGTCCTAGCGCTGCCACCTGTACGGTTAACGGTTTTACCTTGGATGTCGTCCAGCCAGACGGCTTCTTGATGACTGAGAAAACTGTTGCTGGCGTTACCGGCATCGGCATTTCTGAGGACGGCGTCAGCGGTAAGAGCGCTAGCGATCCTTCTCAGGGCGAAATCGATCCGGGCGATATCCTCAAGGTCAGCTTTGCTGAAAGCGTAGTTGAGTATATCGATCTCAGCTTTCTGTACTTGAGCAAGGCAAACGGCGGCCGTTTTGATGGTCTTAATGAGGTCGCTCAGGTAACCGCTAGCAATGGCACTGTGGGTACCCTCTCAGTCACTGGCGATGAAGACAGCTTTGATGCTATCTGGAGCCTATCGACGGGATCTGTTGTCAATCTGTCTCCACCGACCTTTGATGGCGGTGCAGCCTGGAAGATTCTGAATCCGTTTGGCGACACTAAGATTTCTTTCTTCGAGCTGACCGCTGTGGACAGCCCTAGGTTCAGCGATCACCGCGATTCCGATTTTGCCCTCAGCGCAGTGGCTACTGCGGAGGACATTCCTGAGCCAACCGCCTTTATTGGATTAGGCTTAGTGGCTGGTGCCGGTACTTTGCTACGTCGTCGCGTTCGCTAACGGCTAAATAAGGGTGGAGTCCCCCCACCGTTGAACGACTGTTGAACGACTTTTTATTTTAGATTGCCCCCAGAAGTGAATATGGCCCTCAAAGGGTTA
>JAAHIC010000064.1 GCA_010671965.1 Leptolyngbya sp. SIO4C5 | reverse complement strand
GGTCCCAATATGTTGGAACTGCTCCTAGCGCTTGACGTTCAGCCCGTTGGCTATGCCGACCATGCTGCCTTTCATCAGGGCGACTATGACAATCCTGCTGAACAAATTCCCTACTTGGGCGATCGCAGATTTCGGTTTCGCCCATCTGGTGCGGAATCATGCGACAGTTTGCCGCAGTTACGGCTGGTTGAGATTCGCGATCAGCGGCAGTCTGGTTAACCGAATTGCAGGCGAAAATGATCAAACTGGTGGCGATCGCCATTAGCAGCAACCAGGCTTTTTTACCTCGCATCATGATTCTCGCCTATCAAAACTGAACTGAAATTGAGCCGACGACATTAAACGGTTCCCCCGGAATTGCACCGCCGCGAACTCTGCTGAAGGGTGTGCCATTGATGTAATTCACATCAAAAATATTGTTGAAATTGAGGGCAAATCGCCAGTTATCGCGTCGATAAAAGACAGCCGCATTGGTGAGAAAATAGCTGTCTAACTCAAAGCTGTTGTCTAAATCGCCCTGGCGATCGCTCAAGTAGTTAATCCCAACGCCAAGCCTTAACCCCTGCAAATCGCCAGTTTGGATCTGATAGGTCGTCCATAGGCTAGCACTGTGAAAGGGAATTCCAGCAAGGCGATTACCCACTGGAATCGTATTGTCCCGAGATACCGTTGCATCCGTGTAGGCATAGGATGCCAGAATATTCCAACCCGGTAGGATTTCTCCAATCACATCAAACTCCACCCCTCGACTCTGCTGTTCCCCGGTGGAGACTGAGAAAAACGGATTATTGGGATCCGCCGTTGCAACATTCTGTTTTGTGATGTCGAAATAAGTTAGAGTCGCCAGCAGATCGCCGTCGAGTAATTCGGCCTTGACCCCAACTTCAAACCCTTCGCCGCGCTCTGGCTCTAAGATATCGCCACTCACCGTTGTATCACCGTTGGGCACGAACGATTGAGAATAGCTGGCATAGAGTGACAGGTTTTCAATCGGCTGATACAAAATACCGATTTGGGATGTCAGGGCATCATCATTTCGGGTGTTTTGAGCACCAGCAGGATTAAAAAAAGAGGGGCCGCTAATGAATTCTTGACTAATGGTGTCATAGCGCAAGCCCAGCAATAGATTCAAATTATCTGAAAACTGAATTTGATCCTGCAAATACACGCCCAATCGGTCGTTTTGGGTTTCACCATCGACAAACACAAGATTCAGGTTGGGCCTGGTAACGCCATAGGTTGGATTAAACACATTTAGAAAAGATGGCGCGAAATTTGCCAGGGTGAGATTGCTATTTTCACTGCGATTCAAATCCACTCCAAATAGCAAGGTGTGGCCAATAGAACCAGTTGAAAATTCACCAATGATATTGGTTTGCAAGGAATAATTTTGGGTATCGACATCAATAGACGAAAATGCCCGCCCCAAAATTCCGGTGTTCTCATTAAAGAAGAGTGGAATCGTTAGCTTATCAGAGGAAACGCTGACATCTGTAAAGCGAAAGGCGTTGCGGAGCGTCCAGTTATCGCTGAACTGATGTTCGAGGGTGTAGCCAACGTTTAAGAGATTACGCTGAATGAAGTCATCGGGTTCACCAAAGATGCGATCGCGAGGAGTATCAATTACGCCATCCCCAAACGCTAATGTCCCTTGATCGCTTTGTTCTTCTTGTTCGGAAACCTGCAATTCCAGAGTTAAGCGTGTGCGATCGCTAATATCCCAACTCACAATGGGTGCGATCAAGAATCGATTCACGAGATCTTGATCGAAGTCTCGAAAACCGTCTTTGTTTTCATAGAGCGCATTCAGGCGATACAGCAACCGTCCATCTTCGGTTAACGGGCCTGACAGATCGATCTGAGGTCGGATCAGCCCA
This sequence comes from Leptolyngbya sp. SIO4C5, assembly GCA_010671965.1. GTDB lineage: Bacteria > Cyanobacteriota > Cyanobacteriia > Phormidesmidales > Phormidesmidaceae > Sphaerothrix > Sphaerothrix gracilis. The sequence goes on along the minus strand of JAAHIC010000064.1, from coordinate 10,238 downwards.
AAACTGCCTACTTGCAATTGCGCTTCATAAAACGGCTCTCGCAAGGGTTGTTTCGTGACCACATTAATCACCCCACCCGGTTGAATCTGGCCGTACAGGATAGAAGCCGGACCTCTGAGAACCTCAATCCGCTCAATGATGGCAACGTCTGGAGCCACCGCATTTGCGCCGAACTGCCTGAACCCATCTTGCAGAACGGGTGCGTCATTGAAGCCGAAATCGAAACCACGAATGCTAAATCGCACATTCGTGGCCGTGTCAGTGCCGTTATCAATCACGCCACTGACATTTCGCAAGGCTTGATCTAGATTTGTCACCTGCTGGTCTTCTAGCACTTGTCGGGGGATCACCTGAATTGATCGCGGCGTTTCTAAAATCGGCGTATTGGTGCGGGTGGCGGTGCTGGCATTGGGCACGAAGTAGTCTTCGTCTTGCTCCCCTGTGACCACCACCTGAATGGCCTCCTCGTCTGGAGCTTGAGCAGAGGGGTCGCCAGGGGTGGCGCTGAGCCTGAGGCTAGATGCTTCAGCCGTGATGCTTACGACCGGGGGGGCATCGGTTCCGGTGATGGCAACTCGAACCTGGTTATCCGGCAAGGTCGTGATGTTAATCAGGGCAATGCCTTCAACTGGGTTACTGGCAAAAAATTCTTCGCCTTCGGGTAGGTTCAGGGTGGCATTAGGAATGTCTGCGATCGCAGCGTTACCGGTGACCGAGGTTTCTGGCGCAGCCAATTCCCCCGTTGTTTGCAACACCAGCTCAACTTCCCCATTGGCTGAATTCAGTTGCACATCAGTAATTTGCACTACCGAGGCTTGAGCCGTCTGCTGCGGCGCTTCTTCCAGCGGTGTCCCAGGGTTTTCAACGTCGTTGAGAGCTTGAGGTGGTACAGGTGGGGAAGGGGCTGCACTCGTGGCCAGCCATTCAGGGTTAACGCCTTCCGCAACCGCTTCAGCTTGTTCTGGCTCTAAGGCCCTTGCAGATGGGCTAAATAGTGCTGTCAGCGCGATAACTGGGGCAACCGCCGCCATCAAAACCCATAACCGATTCATACTAAACTCCTCACACACGGGCGATCGCCAGCTCGACATCGCCGAGTCGTTGGCAATCAAGAACTATTCTCAAAAACGGTTGAGGGGATTTTAGTGGGGCTCGTCTCGGGTTTTCTTTGTCGCGCGGAGTATTTTTTCTTTGCGTAACGGAGCCTAGCTCTGGCAGGCGTCGCCCTGATGGAGTTCAGAACCTATCCGCCCTCGTGATACTTGCCAAGCTGATAGGACTTGGGGTTAACGGCAAAGCGTCTCCGAAAGGCTGTGCTAAACGCTTCAGGATTGTGATAGCCAACCCGAGATGCAACCCCCGCGATCGACAAATTTGAATTTAACAGCAAGTGCCGGGCCTGCTGCATTCGATAGTCGTATAAACAACCAAACACGGTCGTCTTAAACAGTTGGCGAAATCCTTGCTTTAGCTTGTGTTCGTTTAAACTCGTTTGCTGAGCTAGCTCCAGCAGGGAAGGAGGGTTGTCAAAGCGATCGAGTAAAATCGTCCTGGCATAGTACAGCCGCTCAATGTCGTCGGATGACAGCTTAGTTGAGAGCGTTGAGGGGGAATGCAAATAATCTGCCCAGTGAGCAAACTGCAAGGTGAATAGCTCTAAAGCTTTACTTTCTAGAAAGAGCTGCTGCATGACTCCCTGATAGGGGCTGCAAAGTATTTGCCGCAGAACTTGCTGCATCGCAGGGATGATTTTGCCTAGCGGTTGATGAAATCGTTGGGTGGTGTCGCCTTCCAACAGTTTTTGTAACGGCTTTGGCAAAGTCATGCTGCTTAGATCAAGTCTGTTGAAGTAATTGATATCAGCAAAAACCAGCACAACATGAACTAATTCGTTAGGCGCGCATTCTTCAACTTCAGTTTGATTGGGTAGATGGTAAAGATAGCTGCAACCAGCTACTTCCTCGTAATCGGTAGCAATGTCTGTCACCCCAGGCGTGTAAATCCTAGAAGAGCCGGACAGGTAAAACTTAGCAGTCAACGGAAAGCGGTCTTCATGGAACCGTTCAAACTGCACGGTTTCCCAAGGCCGAACCTTGACAATCCAAACGGATAATGCGCCGCGCAAGTCTACAACATACTCGCTGCCCTGTCCTAAAGCCCTCGGGAAATTGGTTCGCAGCCCTAGTTCGACAGGTGGGTGCATCAGCTCACCCTGCTGCGCCGCCTCTTTGATCAGATCCTCTAGCTTTGTGTCTGTAAGTGTGATCATGCCTTCAGCAGGGGATGTGCATTAGTTGACACTAGTTCTCGATTGAGAGATCGTATCACGCAGCATGAGTGGTAGAGGTGGCCGAGACCTGTTAAACATAAGGCGATCAGGGGCGATCAGCATGGGCATGACTTGAATGCCCTGGTCGAAGAGTTCATGAAACAGGTCGTGGACCGGCTGAAGAATGGGATCATGGTGAAAGCGTTCTTCCGTCCAGGGCAGGGGTAGCTCCATTACCAACCAGCCCGGTGCTGGGTTGGCACTGCCAATGGGGTCTTCGCCATGAGCTTTAGACAATTCTGAACAGAATTTGCAGTCTGCCGTTAGAGAGGGGGTGGTCATCAGGATTTGGGAGAGTCTTGGGACTGAGCAAGGGCGATCGCCGCCGGATGATCTGCCCGTTGGAGGGGGGTGGATTTGAACCCGCGTGCTATCAGCGTAATGCAAATGAGGAGCAATAAAACGCTCACGACAAACACGCCGCGATACCCAATCGCCTGGGCCAATACTCCACTCAGCGCAGCGGCAATGATCCCTCCAATACCGATAAACGAAGTTTGCAGAGTGTAGTCAGTACCAGCCATATCGGGACGACTTTTATCCATCATGATGGTGAAGCTGGTGGTACCCACCATGCCCAACGCGAAAAAGACCAGGCCAACAATGCCGTACAGCACGGGCAGTTGAGTAAGGCCAAAGGTCGGCAAGAAGTATGACAAGACTCCTAATAGTGCTAGCCCAGCCGCCGTAAGGAGCGATTGCCGGCGTCCCCAGCGCGTGACGGCAATGCCTGCTGCCAAGGCCCCAACCATGGTTGTCGCAGTGCCCGCCACTCCCAGCAGCGATCCAATCTCTGCCAGCGTGAACCCCTGATCCACCAGTAGGGGGCGAAACATCGTTATCGAAAGATTATGAGCCGCGGCGAAAAGTCCCAAAATCAACAGCCATAGCAGCATCTCCGGCTGTCGACAAAATTGCCAAAAGATTTCGAGATAACTACGTGGGGTCAGCGGCTTTGTCAACGCGGGGTCAGTGGCGGCTCGTGGCGGCTCACGATAAAAGAGTACGGGCAGCAGCGCCAGCAGCATGATCACCGCTAAAGTGCCCAAACTGGGTTGCCAACCCCACTGGCTGAGCAGGATCAACATGCCGCCGCCGCCAATCATCTTACCGAGAGAGCCCCCGACTCCTTGCACGGTGTTACCCAGGCCGCGCTCATGGGGAGCCAGCAGCCGCAGGGCTAACGCATCGGTAGCAATGTCCTGACTAGCGCAGCCAGTACCCATTAGCGCCAGCCCGATTAGGATTATCGGCAGTTGAGTCGCCAAATCAAGGCGGCTGCAAATTAGGGTGATGCCAACCACCCAAAGCTGAAAGAAAATAATCCAGAACCGGTAGTGGCCCCAGCGAGCCAAACTATAGCGATCAATGAGGGGTGCCCAGAGAAATTTGAACGTCATGGCGATCGCCACTAGCGGCAGCAGCCCGATGGCTTTGAGGGACATACCTTGCTGACGCAGCAACACCGGCAGCGCTTCGTAGAGAAACCAGAATGGCAGAAACTGGGAGATGTACAGGCTGGCGAGTAGCCCGTATTTTTTCAGGCGAGGGATGTTGGAGGGCATCGGTGAATAGGGAATAGGGATTGGGGATTGGGCGCAGGGGATTGGGCGCAGGGGCGCAGCATTTTGGCAATCGCCTTTTGCAGTATCCAAGAACGTTATTCACAAAATGCCTCGCCCCTACTTCTGTCAATTCCTCAAAACTGGATGGAGAAGGAGCCGATGATGGTTAAGGGTTCGCCGGGTTGAATGCCGCGGGTGCGCGAAATCGGGATGCCCTGAATGTAATTGGTGTCGAATAGGTTCTGAAAATTTAGCGCCAGATCCCAGTTGTCACGCTCGTAAAAAATGGCAGCGTTGGTAATTAAATAGTCATCGAGCTGAAAGCTATCGTTAAGGTCGCCAGGGCGATCGCTCACGTAGTTCAACCCAAAGCCAAAGCCGAGCCCGGCCAAATCCCCATCTTGCAGAGTATAGGTCGTCCACACGTTGGCACTGTGCTCAGGGATGCCTGCTAACCCATTGCCGGTGGGAATGGTGTTGTCTTCGGTGACGCGGGCATCGGTATAGGCGTAGTTGGCTACGATGTTCCAGCCAGGCAAAATCTCGCCCAAAATATCGAGCTCGACGCCCTGACTGCGCTGCTCCCCGGTGGCGACTAAAGCATTAAGAAAGGGCGGGGCATTGGGGTCAGCCGTGGCGACGTTTTGACGAGTAATGTCGAAGTAGGCCAGGGTGGCAATCAGGCGACTGTCGAAGAGTTCGGTTTTGATCCCGATCTCAACCCCTTCCCCTGACTCCGGGGTCAGTAAGTCACCCGCCACATCGGTGCCGCTATTGGGCGTAAACGATTGTGAATAGCTGGCATAGAGCGAGAGTTCGGGCAGAGGTTGGTACACGATGCCTAGGCGGGGCGTCACCGCATCGATGGTTTGGTCAGCCTCACTACCGGTGCGGGAAAAGAGGGAGGGGGCATTGTCTACATCCTGAGTCACGGTGTCATAGCGCAGCCCAGCCAGGAGATTCAGCCCTTCAAAAAGCTCGATCTGATCTTGGGCAAAAAAGCCTAGGCGGGTGGTCGTGACTTCCTGGATACGAGCGGCGTTAGGTAGTTGGTCAAACGGCAAGCGTGGCACCGTGCCATAGGTGGGATCAAAAACATTCAGGGGGGAGGGGGCTCTTAGATTACCCCGGGCGTTAAGGTCGCTAAAATCGCGACTCAGGTCAAAGCCTAGTAGCACCGTATGGTCGATGCTGCCGGTGGCAAAGCTACCCACTACGTCGGTCTGTAGCCCGTAATAATTTTGGTACCATTCGGTGGCAGTATTGAAGCGCACGGCAAGGCCCACCGCCTCGTTAAAGGCCACGGGGGTAAAGGCGGCGCTGCTATAGTCCTGACTGCTGTAGCGAAAGGCATTACGAAGCTGCCAATTGTCGCTAAAGTCATGCTCTAAGCGATAGCCCCCGGTAAAAAAGTCTCGCTCAACAATATCATCAGGTTCACCGATAACGCGATCGCGGGGCACATCGACGATGCCGTCGCCAAAAGCCAGCAGGCCAGAATCACTAGGGCGCTCATCGTCAAAATACTCAAAGTCCAGGGCGAGGGTGGTGCGATCGCTGATGTCCCAGGTCACCACGGGAGCAATAAAGCTACGTTGAATCGCCTGATCAAAATCCCGAAAGCTATCCTGCCGCGACACCAGCGCATTCAGCCGATAGCGGAGGCGACCATCAGCGGTGAGGCGATTGGAGAAATCCAGCTGCGGGCGAATCAAAGTGCGGCTCCCGACCTGCAGTTCTGCCTGATATAGTGGCTCAGCAGTTGGCTGCTCCGTCACCAGGTTAATCACGCCGCCGGGCTGAATTTCGCCATAGAGAATGGAAGCGGGCCCTTTCAAGACTTCGATTTGTTCGATATTGGCGGTTTCCGGCAGCGTCAGCAATCCAGTCAGGGAGAGCGCATCTGACGCCGACAGGCTAAAGCCATCCCGTAGCAGCCGCGCTCCCTGAAAGCCGCGAAGGCTGTACTGAAAGCCTGCCCCTTCGCTGGAATCGACCACCACACCGCTGACGTTGCGTAGGGCATCGTCCAGTTCAATCACCTGCTGATCGTCCAGCACCTCGCGGGGAATCACCTGCACCGCAGCCGGAGTTTCCATGATCGGCGTATCGGTGCGGGTGGCAGTGCCAGCATTAGGCACAAAATAGTCACTGCCGGCTTGCTCTCCTGTGACGGTGATGCGGAGGCCGTCGCCGTCGTCGGCCACGGAGGGTGATGTCGGTTCATTTTCAGCAGTGGGTGACGGTGTAGCAGCATTATCACTATCCGGTAAGCCAATGGCAAAGGCGATCGCCGCCGTCTCCGCTGGCTCCATTGCCACTACGGGCAGTGCCTCGCGTCCCGTGACCCGCACCCGTACACTATTGGCGTCCAGCGTCTCAACGGAAATCTCAGCAATGCCTGGGGCGGGGTCAGTCTGCTCAAAGGCCACGCCAGGAGCGAGTTGAGCATTGGTGATATCGGCCTGCCAGGTACGGCCATATTGGCTGACAAAAGTGGGCGGCGTGGTCCCATCCGCGGTCGCTAGCCGGAGTATCACCCCCTCGGGCGCTGGCACTAGCTGCACCGCCACCACCTGAATCACCGCCGCCTGAGCCACCTCAACTACTATTAGGCTAGCCATGACTCCGCCCAGTGAGATCGCTCGATAGCCGCTCATTCTAAACTCCCCACACGTTGACTGCTTGTATCGCTTGTAGTTGAGAACTATACGCAATAGCTTGCAAGCAAACTATCCCCAAACGGATTTTTTTCGTCCTTAAACGGATTATCTGTCGAGATGGGGCGATCGCTACAGCGCCTTATACGCTCTGGGCGTTACCCCAAATTGGCGCTTAAACGCGGCAGTAAATTGGCTCGGACTAACGTAGCCCACAGTTTGCGCCACCTGAGCAACGGAATCGGCTCCTTGCTCTAGCAGCCACTGGGCTTTTTCCATTCGACATTGATGCAAGTAACCAAAGACCGTCGTGCCAAACACCTGGCGAAAACCGCGCTTGAGCTTAAAGTCATTCATTTCGGTCTGTTGGGCCAGCTGCCTGAGAGAAGGCGGAAATTCTAGATTGCTGATCAGGATGTCACGCGCCTGATATAACCGCTCCAGATCATCCGCCTTTAGCTTCAATGGGGCTTGAGACAGTGAAGCCGACTGCTGCACCTGGGCCAGCTTCATCACCATCAGTTCTAACGTCTTGCCTTCTAAATAGAGGCGCTTCAAGCTACCTTGATAGGGGCAATGCATGATTTTGTGAAGCACCGTCAGCATGGCCGGGGTCGTTTGGTTTGCCGTCACCTGCATCTCGGACTCTGATGTTTGGAGGGCGATTGTTTGCCCAAAATTGAGGCGCTGCTGATCAGATGACAATAGCGCCTTAAATAGCTCTGGCCGAATACCAACAGTCAGCATCTCTACAACTTGATTGGCCGCATAGTCCGTTGTCGTTTGAATTCGGCCTGACATAAAGCCAATCAGGTTGGTCCCCCGATGCAGCGTGATCTCGACATTATGCCCCTGCAGTCGCTGTACTGAGCGCCCCGCCAGGCAAAACCGAATCGCCCAGGTAGACAACTCTTCAATATTTTCGACAAAAGTTACGGCTTGCTGCAAATCGGCTCGGGTCAACACTAAATCCAGACCTTCTCTGACCTGGATGCAACGACTCTGCCAAATGCCGAACGGCTGCTGTAGATCCCAAAACAGCTCACCCGCCTCGACAACCTGACAGGTACCCCCAGTTTGCCGTTGCGATGCCTGCAGCATAGTGGGAATAGTGTCGGCAGAGAGGGCGAGATTCAAGGTCGTCATCGGCTCAGGAACAACGTCAGCATAATGAGAAATATTGTCATTATATCGGCTTTGCAGATGCCTACTAAACTATTCCAATGACAACCACTGTTCTTGGATCTTTTCCAAAGAGAACTCCATGCCGATGGGGTTAGGTGGCCCATAGCATAAACAAGCTGAAACGAAATAAACCCGTCCGGCTTTGCTAGCCCCTAGAGATTGTGCGATCGCACAGCTTCTCCGACCTCAACCTTGGCCTCACTCATGGGATTGTCCTCCGGCACGACGGGTCTGGGTGTCCAATTGGGCAGATTCCATTGATGGCCAGATGTATCAGCAGTTGCTGACATCGCTCAATCTAAGTTATAGGACTCTACAATTCGACTTTCGCAATATTCTTTCGGTGATACAATGCATAGCATCTTAAATTGAGGGACTCAAGACACATAACGGTGTTCTGAGCAATGCTCTAGATACAGATAACTTGCATTTAGCAAGGTTCAACATACACAACCTATCGGTTCTAGCGGGGATCAGCCGCCAGAGGAAACGGGGAAAGTGCAGTGAAAATCTGCCGCTGTCCCGCAACTGTAAGCCGATTTTAGATTGCCGATTTTCGATTTTAGATTGAGTCATTCGTCTCCATTCCAAAATCGAAAATCCAAAATCCAAAATTGCGTAAGTCAGAATGCCCGCCGATTAGTAAACCCGTTACATAAACATCTGCGAGGTACGGATGATGACTGTTTTAGTATTCGCTTTGTTATTGTTCTCTTTAGGAGCGGATCGGTTGCGATCGCGCTACATCCGGAATTTCTCCACATTGTTCTGGGCATACGGCTTTCTTGAGGCTGATGTAGCTCCTATGCCGTAAGGGTATGTTCCTCGCCATCTTGATTGAGATGGTTCACAATTCGAGCTTTCAACATCTTGAACACGTCGTGCTAACTGATGCCGTCAGTTTTGCTCCTCTTTTGTTTCTCAATTTCAGTGCCTTGGGTCACGGCTAGCTGCTTTTTGCTGCGACTGAACGAGCAAATAGTTGGGAATTAAGAGGCATTTATAGCGGTAGTCACATTGGTTTGAAAACGTTAGAACGTTCAAACGTTCTAACGTTGAATTTTGTAAATATCTCGACCAAAGTGGCGACGACTATAAAAGTTTGCGTTTCTCTTTTTCGTTTCAGGAATTTCTTTAGGAATTGATTCGCCTAATGATGATTGATTCATCTCATGTATCGGAGCAAACTCCGTCAACTCTATCTTCAAACTGGCCGCAAAGACTGCTCTTAACGCCACGAAGTATCCAAATTGCCACTGTAGTTGCGATCGCATCTTCAGGAGTACTCATACCACCGGGTTTAGCTCAGGATGCGGTGGATGAGGTGCCTGCTGCTGAAGCTGAGACTCCGCCCTTACGCATTAATGTCACTGGTGAGATTCTAGACCAGCCAGTGTTTACACCGTTTCGGCGGGAAGGCACGGTGCGGGAAGCTAGCCAGCCAGTCTACGTGATTAATCGTCAGCAGTTTGAAGCCCAGGGTGCCCGTACCGTCGATGAGGCGTTGCGCTACTTACCCGGTATTTTGAGTGAAGGCACCGCTGGAGGACACCTGGGGGCGTTGAGTGGTCAGTTTATTCGGGGGGGAGTGACCTCCCAGACGCTGATTTTGCTAAATGGGCGACCGCTGAACGAGGTCGGGGCGTTTGGCGGGGTGGATTTATCCAACTTCACGACGGATGCAGTAGAGCAAATCGAAGTCTTGCCCGGTGGCGGTTCGGTGCTGTATGGCTCGAATGCGATCGGCGGTGTGATTAACATCATCACTCGGCGATCGCCAGCAGCAGGAATTGAGGCAGAAGCAGGCGTTACGGTCGGTAGCTATGGCTTCAACAATCAGGTGGTGCAGGTGCGGGGCGCAACGGATGCCGTGAGCTGGGTAGTTGGCTACAACCGCACGGCGGCGAACAACGACTTTCCGTTTAGCTTGACCTCGACTGACTTCGAAGCAACCCGCATCAATGCCGATGTGCTCTACAACAACGTCAACCTCAGTCTTACGGGTAACATCGACGATCGCAATCAGGTGCGGTTTGGGCTGCTGTATCTCAGTAAGGATTTAGGGGTGCCGGGGGGTGTGCCAGTACCGGGCAGCATTTCTGGCGGGTTCAACAGCCTGACCACCGACGATAGCCAATATACAGAAAACTGGCTGCTTGATTTGACCTATGAGTCACAGCTAAGTCAGAGTAGTGATTCTGTGCTGACGGCTCGGGTGTATGCCGATTTTGTCGATCTAACATTTAACGATCCCGTAGCCGATAATCCGTTTGAGTCACCCTCCCAAAGCCGCACCGATCAGATGTCTCTGGGGGGGCAAATTCAACATGCGTGGCAATTTTCCAGCAACCAAAATATCACCTATGGTCTGGATTATCGCCACGTCGAGGCCGATAATTTCAATATTGACTTGCTCAGTGGCGATCGCACTCAAAATTACAGCGACACCATCAATCAACTGGGGCTATTTGCTCGCTACCAGGCTGATGTCTCCCCACA
>JAAHIC010000639.1 GCA_010671965.1 Leptolyngbya sp. SIO4C5 | reverse complement strand
AATCATCTTCAAGGCTGCTTGGAGCTGCATCCGACAGTCGCAGCGCAGTGACCCCAATGCATCCCCCGTCAAGCACTCTGAATGCACCCGCACCATGACTGAAGCTTGATCAAAAGTGGCCGGATCTCCCTTCACCAGGGCGACATGCTCTGAGTCATCTAGCAGATTGCGGTAAGCGTAAATTTTGAACTGGCCGAACTGGCTGGGCAGGTCAGCTACAGCTTCGCGGTGAATAAAGCGTTCGTGGCGCAGCCGATAGCTGATCAAATCGGCAATGCTGATCAGCTTCAGCCCGTGCTGACGGGCATAGTCTACCAGATGGGTTAACCGCGCCATCGAACCGTCGGGATTTTGAATCTCGCAGATGACCCCAGCCGGATACAGTCCGGCTAGCTTAGCTAGATCAACGGCGGCTTCGGTATGTCCGGCCCGTTTGAGAACGCCCCCTACTTTGGCCCGTAGCGGAAAGATATGGCCTGGGCGGCGTAGATCGTTAGGTTTAGCGTTGGGGTTAATGGCAATTTGGATAGTGCGAGCACGATCTTCAGCCGAAATTCCGGTAGTTACCCCCAAATGCAGGGCCGCATCGATGCTGACCGTAAAAGCTGTCTGCTCATTTTCATCTTCAAAGGCACTATTGCTCACCATCAGGGGCAGATCTAGTTCATCTAAACGCTCTCCGGTCATGGCTAGACAAATCAAACCCCGGGCTTCAACCGCCATAAAATTAATCATGTCAGGTGTGGCAAACTGGGCAGCACAGATGACATCACCTTCGTTTTCGCGATTTTCATCATCCACCACCACGATCGAGCGGCCAGCGGCTAAATCTGCCAGGGCCGACTCAATCGAATCAAATTTAAAGTCTGTTTCGGCTGGTGACGTTGAACTGTCGTCTAATAAGGGGGTTCCAGAGGAATCTGACACAGCCATACCTGATAATACTTTTGAATTGAACACTCTAATTTGATTGTAATCCGGGGGTTTGACAGCAGCAGTGACTAGGGGCGATCGCCGCTATCCTAAAGTCAGTCAACTCAACCAGCAACTTTTGCGCCAATAGAATCAGGGGCTAAATGTTGCGATAAGTTCCAGCAAAACTCAGGTTTTGGTAATACAATTCAGCAGCAGTAGCGAAGCATCGATCTCGTTACTAGCCTGTTGTCAATAGTGTGGACTCGGTTAGACCTATGGGAGCCTCGGAACGAGTAGCAATCGGAATTATAGGAGCGTCGGGATATGGTGGTGTGCAGCTTGTACGTCTGCTGCAGCACCATCCTCAGGCAGAGCTTGTCTATTTGGGAGGCGATAGCAGCGCGGGTAAGGAGTTTGCCGATCTGTATCCCCATTTAGGTCATGCAGTTGATTTAAACATTGAAGCCATTGATTTAGAGGCGATCGCTCAGCGCTGTCAGGTCGTCTTTCTATCTCTGCCCAACGGTCTAGCCTGCAAAATGGCCCCCACGCTGCTGCAAAAAGGCTGTCGGGTTTTAGATCTTTCGGCCGACTATCGCTTTAAAAATTTAGACACCTATCAAAGCTGGTACGGCGTTGAGCGAGACGACCAGGATGTAGCTGCTACCGCTGTCTATGGACTGCCAGAGCTATACCGCGATCGCATCCGTGAGGCCCAGCTTGTTGGCTGTCCTGGCTGCTATCCTACGGCTAGCCTGTTAGCCATTTCCCCTCTGCTAAAGCAAGGGCTGGCCCAGCCGGAGAGCCTGATTATTGACGCTAAGTCAGGCACCTCTGGCGGCGGCAGACAGGCCAAAACTCATCTGCTGCTGGCTGAAGCCGACAACTCTTTAGCAGCCTATGGCGTAGCGCGCCATCGCCATACCCCCGAAATTGAGCAAATCTGCAGCGACCTGACCGGGCACGAAGTCACGGTACAGTTCACGCCCCATCTGATTCCGATGGTGCGCGGTATTCTCTCAACCGTCTATGCCACCATGCGGGATCCGGGGCTGGTACGAGATGATTTGCTCACCATCTACTCGGCCTTCTATCGCAACTCCAAGTGGGTCAAAATCCTGCCCAACGGTCTTTATCCTCAGACTAAATGGGCCTGGGGGACTAACCTCTGCTATATCGGCATTGAGGTAGATCCGCGCACAGGGCGAGTGATTGTCCTCTCCGCCATTGACAATTTGATGAAGGGACAGGCGGGACAGGCGGTACAGTGCCTCAACCTCATGATGGGTTTTGAGGAAACGCTAGGACTTCCCGATCTGAGCTTCTACCCATAAGGCCAAAACCTTGGCAAGGGTTTGGCGGTGCTAAGCCCTTGCTAAAAACATAAAATCGCCTCGCCAGCTTTTCCGGGCTGGCCGCAAAACAATCTTGCCGTCTTTCTTCTAAAATCTCACCCTAGCGGTTGTAATTCGGCTCGGTCCATACCACCGTACGCTGGAGAGGCGATTTACGGCCACTTTGCTCCTGCATGATGCTGTTGGCCTGCCCAGGGTCAAACGAGCGGCTGAAGTCAGTCCGTAGCTGTGCTGTCTCGGTTTCCGCTTGCTCCACCGCCATCTCAATTTCCTGCAGCCGGACCTGCTGACGCTGAAAATAGGGCACTAGCTTACATAGCGCTGAAACAATAGCGCTCAGCAGCAGCAAGTTGACGAGCAGTTTTGCCCCCACTTCCCAGCCCAAAGATTTGGGAGACTGGGATAACAGCAGCGATCGCCTGCTGACACGACGAGAACGCCGGAGCGGCGGCGCTGGCAGAGTAACGTGATGAACGGGCTGCGGTGCTGACATAGGAATAAGGAAACCGTAAGAGCTATATATGGCTTTGGCTACAGAATAGCGCCAATCTTGCGGAAACAAACCTCGAAAGTCAGCAATTTTTCGCTGAAAAGCAAATGAGTCGGCGGGGCGGCCCGTAGTCGGCTGAGGACAGGCTTTTGACTAAGGGCGGGTGCTTTTTCTGGCGGTTTATGCTAAAAAGACTCCGAACTCAACAGCCCAGAGTCTTTTGATATTAGGTTTAGATAGTTGCTGCTGAGTTGAGGACTGAGCAGCTTCATGAGTCTACTTGTATAGCTCAGTGGAGAGACGCAGAGCAAGAATGCCCGGAATCAAAGCCACAACGAGCGCAACATATACTTGAGTATCTGATAAAGACATTGTCAGACTGTTCCTTGACGTCACAATAGGGAGTCATCAGTCATTTTTGACTAAAATTGCTGACCCTACGGCATTATCTACATCATCTGTTACACACTGTAATCTAATAGGCAGCGTCTTTTTAGCCCAATATCCTCAATAAAAGTACAGACAGCACCAAAAACAG
>JAAHIC010000638.1 GCA_010671965.1 Leptolyngbya sp. SIO4C5 | reverse complement strand
ATGATAGTGAATAGCTATCTTCTCTATCAGCAGGAACGCTTTGAAAACTCTGAAGTTACAGAAATAGAGTTACGCAATCTTTACCGATTATTCTATAAATTAGATGCAGCTGAACGTAGTAACTTAGACAAATGGATTGAAAAATATCCATCTTCGTACGCTGCTCATCTTGCTCGTGGAATCTATTACAAGAGACTTGGGCAAGCTGCCAGAGGATATGAATTCATAGCTGAGACGTCACAAAAAGAGATTGACGCGATGCTTGTAAACTTTGAGATTGCTGAATCAGAGCTAATTTCGTCATTGGCATTGACAGAAAAGCCTTTCCTGAGTATTTTTCATCTATCCACTATCATGGGTCATTTGTGTCGCAAGCAAGAACTAAAAAAGCTTTTAGATGATGCTAACAAGATATTGCCGTTGAACACTTTGATGCGAAATAGATATCAGTTCTATCTTTCGCCTAAATGGTGCGGCTCACATGACGAAATGAAAGCTTTTATTCAACAGGCTAAAGATGCCAATTTGCCTGAGTCCCATATTTTACAGCTTAAAGCAATTATGGAAGATGACATGGCATCTCTATCTCTTTCCAACGGAGATAGAGCCAGAGCTGTCGTACATTATATGAAAGCTCTAAATTTAGCTGAAAGAGTAGGTGGTTCTTTTCAGGAAGATTGGCTTTTTAGTTCAAACTACAATCGGTGTCGAGTTCCTGAACTTAAGAAGCGCTACTGTAAGTAGCTATTGTATGGCGATGATACATATCGCTGCTGAGGCATGTTCTCATGTGAGGAATGATGTACTTTCGCAATGAGTATAAACGTGGAAGACATGCACTGTGACTTTGGTCAACAGATCCATTACCGCGATCGCTACCAAGACATTCAGCTTTTCCGCCCCAGATACCTGCCCAAATCTCTGCGATCTGCTGCCAGCCAGCGCCGACTCTGAATTAGCCCTTCTACAATGGGAAAATGTTGAAATTTCAACCCATCCCATTCACGACTGTCTGATTCCGACATGGCTTTCTCTTCTGTCACGCGATCGCTAGGCCGCTCCCAGCTCGCCACCGAACTCCTCGCCAAACTCAACCAGCAGCAATCTCTCAGCCTCAACGGCGTTGCTCGCCTGCCTAAAGGACTCGTCGCCTCAGCCCTAGCCCAGCAGCAGCAGTCGCCCCTGCTGATCATCACCGCCACATTAGAAGAAGCCGGACGCTGGGCCACCCAGCTAGAAGCGATGGGCTGGTCTACGCTGCACTTTTACCCTACCTCTGAGTCCTCTCCTTACGAGCCGTTTGACCAGGAATCCGAAATGACCTGGGGCCAGATGCAGGTGCTAGCCGATCTGGTGAAAGGCAGCGTCGGCAACGGCCTAGCCGCCACCGCGATTGTTACGACTGAGCGAGCCTTACAGCCCTATCTGCCGCCGGTAGAAGTGTTCAAGGACTACTGCGTCAACCTCCAGCTTGGCATGGAGATTAACCTGAAGCAGCTTGCCGCTCAGCTAGCGCGGTTGGGCTACGAAAAGGTCGCCACCGTCGAAATGGAAGGCCAGTGGAGCCAGCGCGGCGACATCATCGACATTTTTCCGGTGGCCTCTGAGCTGCCCGTGCGGGTGGAGCTGTTTGGCGACGAGTTGGAGCGCTTGCGGGAGTTTGACCCTACCACCCAGCGCTCCCTCGACAAAATTGAGCAGCTTGTCCTCACCGCTACCCACTTCACGCCTATGGTGGTCGAGGCGCTGCGGCAAGCCGAACTGCTGCCCCAGCTCTTACCCCCTGAGTCCCTAGAAGCCTTAGAAAACGGGCAGACCGTTGAAGGGATGCGGCGCTTTCTGGGGCTTGCCTTTGCCCATCCCGCCTCGCTGCTAGACTACCTGCCAGCAAGTACCCTGATTGCCGTTGATGAGCTAGAGCAGTGTCAGGCCCATAGCGATCGCTGGTTTGAGCATGTGGAAGAACAGTTTGAGGAATTTGTTGAGATAGGGGGAGACACGGGGACGCAGGGACGCGGAGGGACTGGAGATGGGGAAGATGAAGAAGGTGGGGAAAATGGGGGAGTCAATGGGCTAGCTGAAGGACAGCGGCGATCGCTGCGAATTCATCGGTCGTTTGAGCAGGCGGCAGCGGAAATTGAATGCTTTCAGCGGCTTTACCTATCCGAGATTGCGGAGGAAGGGAACGGGCTAAACTTAGCGAGTCGTCCGATTCCGGCGGTGCCACACCAGTTTGGCAAGCTGGCAGAAACTTTGAGACAGGAGCGCGATCGCGGCTTTGCTGTTTGGCTGGTGTCGGCCCAGCCCTCGCGATCGGTAGCCTTGCTGCAGGAACATGACTGTCCGGCCCAGTTTGTGCCCAATCCCAAAGACTATCCGGCGATTGACAAGCTACAGATTCAAAAAACGCCGGTGGCAGTGAAATACTCCGGCTTGGCCGAGCTAGAGGGCTTTGTGCTGCCCACGTTTCGCATTGCTGTCGTCACTGACCGGGAATTTTTCGGCCAGCATACCCTAGCCACAGCGGGCTACGTGCGCAAGCGCCGTCGGGCGACCTCGAAGCAGGTTGATCCTAACAAGATGCAGCCAGGCGACTACGTGGTGCATCGCAGTCACGGTATTGGCCGCTTTCTGAAGCTGGAGAGCCTGTCGGTCAATCAGGAAACCCGCGAGTATCTGGTAATTCAGTATGCTGATGGCCTGCTGCGGGTAGCGGCAGATCAGGTAGGCACGCTGTCCCGCTACCGGGTGGCGGCGGGCAAAGCGCCTGAGCTGAACAAAATGACGGGTAAGGCTTGGGAAAAGACCAAGGGCAAAGTCCGCAAAGCGATCAAAAAGGTGGCGGTGGATTTGCTGAAGCTCTACGCCCAGCGATCGCAGCTTGAAGGCTTTTCTTACCCGTTAGATATGCCCTGGCAGCAGGAGCTAGAGGATTCTTTTCCCTATCAGCCCACTCCCGACCAGCTCAAAGCGACTCAGGACGTCAAGCGGGACATGGAAAGCCTGCGGCCAATGGATCGCCTGGTCTGCGGCGATGTCGGCTTCGGCAAGACTGAGGTCGCCATTCGGGCCATTTTTAAGGCGGTGACGGCAGGCAAGCAGGTGGCAATGCTGGCCCCGACGACTATCCTCACCCAGCAGCACTACCACACAATTAAAGAGCGCTTCGCCCCCTACCCAATTCAGGTGGGCCTGCTCAATCGCTTCCGCACCGCCGAGGAGCGCAAAAATATTCAGCAGCGCTTAGCCACAGGTGAACTAGACGTGGTGGTGGGAACTCATCAGCTCTTAAGATAGGAA
>JAAHIC010000637.1 GCA_010671965.1 Leptolyngbya sp. SIO4C5 | reverse complement strand
TCAGCAATTTTAGTCAAAAATGACTGACCCTACGGCATTATCTACATCATCTGTTACACACTGTAATCTAATAGGCAGCGTCTTTTTAGCCCAATATCCTCAATAAAAGTATCGTTGGCTACTCATTGAGCGACTCCTAGGCAGGCATAAATTAGCAGGCAAATTTACACTAGAATCTAGCCCCGTTTTTTGGGTCTCAAAGAGCGATCGCGTTACTTTTTTATATAAGAACAGCTAGAAATTTGAGTACATCACGTCCCATTCGAACTAACTTTGATCGCCAGGTCAGACGCCTGCAGCGCGATATTTTGCGCATGGGCGCTTTAGTTGAGAGTTCCTGTTTGCTGGCGCGTGAAGCCCTCTGCGAGCGCAATTTGGAAGCGGCTAAGAAGCTGAAGATTCAAGATCGCCAAATCGATCAGTTTTACCGCCAAATCGAACTGGACTGTATCAATCTGCTAACGCTGCAGTCTCCCGTCACTCAGGATTTGCGGTTGCTGAGTGCCTTTATGCAAATGGTGCGCGATCTAGAGCGCATTGGTGACTATTCCAAAGATATTGGTGAAGTTGCGATCAAGCTGTTTCCCTATCCGGTCGATCCCTGTATTGGCCGGGTGCGAACCATGCTCGATCGCTGCCGCTCTATGGTAGCTCTCAGCCTGGTGGCTCTGTCTAATCTAGATGCTGAAACAGGTAATCAAATTAAAGATAAGGACGATGCCGTTGATCAAGACTACGAGGATCTCTACCTCTTGTTAGCCCATCAGCGCGATGTGGAAGGCATTATTGAACCTATTGTTTTGATGGTGCTGGTAATTCGCTACTTAGAGCGCATTGCCGATCATGCCACCAACATTGGTAAGCGAGTCGCTTTTATTGTGACCGGACAGCGGACTTAAATTTGACAGGATTCCACTTGGTACGGAAGTATAGAGTAGGTGTAAGTATATTCCGAGTAAAACCCTTACAGGATACGGAAAATACCCACTATTTCTGATTGCTCTGCTGATAGTGGACTCGTTAAGACGTAATGCCTGGTCTGTTGCGCTGAGACAACCCAGTGATTACCCGTCAGCAATGATTCCCTGCCACTGGAGTAACTGTGTCACTTATTCAGCATAGCTGAGCAGGTTATCTCAAGTAGTTTCAAACTGCAGAAAATTACTTTGGGTCAGGGGGGCGAGTGCCCGCCTACAGAACTTGTGAAAGGGGCGCTGCCAAAACAGGTGAATATTTTCGGACATTATCAAGGACGCTTCACTCAATGGACTTCTCAATTGCTGCTCTGCTAGCCAATTTTAAGAATGACAAATCTGTTACGCTCAAAACTCTAGAAAAAAAGCTCAACTGCAAAGTTGCCGAAAACACTAGAATGCTGCAGATTGCCATCGACGCCCTAGAGCGAATTGGCATTCTGGAGAAAGATCGAGGCAAGTACCGCCGCATTGAAGAAGAGGACGTGGTGGAGGGCAAGCTGCGCTGCTCTAGTAAGGGGTTTTGCTTTGCGATTCAGGATGAAGAGGGGGCCGAAGATATCTATGTCAGGGAGAGCCATCTCAATACGGCCTGGAACGGCGATCGCGTCCTGATTAAAGTCACTAAGGAAGGCAGTCGGCGGCGCAGCCCTGAAGGGGAGGTCAAGCTCATTTTAGAGCGGGCCAATACCTCCGTCCTAGCGCGAGTCAAGCAGGAAAATGAGCAGTATCAGGCGGTGCCCTTAGACGATCGGCTGCTGTTTGAGCTAGAGCTACAGGCCAACGGTAATCCGGAAGTGCTGCAGCAGGCCGTCGATCAGCTCGTTCATATCGAAATTTTGCGCTATCCCCTGGGTCAAGAGCCTCCTAAAGGGCGGGTAGCTCAAATTTTGGGCAGTGATGCTGAGGCTGCTTCCGACCTAGATATTGTCTACTGTAAGCACGATCTGCCCCGCACGTTTCCAGAAGAGGTGCTAGAAGCCGCGCGATCGCTGCCGACCCGGCTGCGCAAAGCCGACTTGAAAAATCGTTTAGATCTGCGTGAGCAGTTGACCATCACCATTGATGGACCTGATGCCAAGGCCATCGACGATGCCCTGACCCTGGAAAAAACTTCGGAGGGTCACTGGCGTTTAGGCGTTCATATCTCGGATGTCTCTAGCTACGTGCCGATGGGATCAGCCATCGATCGCGAAGCGCAAAAGCGGGGGACTTCAGTCTATCTGGGCGAAGAAGAGGTGCCGCTGCTGCCGCCGCCGCTCTTTGGCTCTCTCGGCTCTTTGGTTGACGGCAAAGAACGCTTAGCCATTTCTTTAATGGTCACTCTAGATGAATCGGGTCAGGTTTTAGAATTTGAGCTGCAGCCGACAGCCGTGAAGGTTGACTACCACCTCAACTATCAGCAAGCGCAAGCAATTCTGGAGCGATCGGACGCAGAGGCGCTGAAGCGGTTGGGTGTCAAGGAAAAGGACATCAAAAAGTTTGAGTCGGTTTATGAGCTGATCGATCAGCTTTATGAGCTGAGTCAGGCCGTTAAGCAGCAGCGCCACGCTCGCGGTGCCTTTGAGCTAAATCTGCCAGAAGAATCTTTCCCCACGGAGGCAGATAGCAAGCAAAAGCCCTATGTTTCCCCCAAGTTTCAGTACGATGACGAGGGCGCTTTAGGGGCGATGGTTGTCTCCTCTCATCTGCCAGCCCGCATCGTGGTGACGGAGTTTATGCTGCTGGCCAATCAGCTAGTCGCCGATCATCTCAAGGCTCTCAGCGTTCCTGCTATCTACCGCGTCCATCGCACTCCCGATCCAAGCGACGTGCAGGAGCTAATCAAGCTGGCAAACAACATGGGCTTAGATTTGCAGCTAGAGGACGAAGAAACGGTTCACTCCCGCGACTATCAGAACTTTGTAGAGCAGTTTGCCAGCTCCAAGACTGAGAAGGTGCTGACCTATTTGCTGCTAGATTCCTTTAAGCCCGCCTTCTACAGCGTTCACCCTGATACCCACTTTGGTTTGGCCTTAGAGGCAGGCTACACTCACTTTGCCTCGCCCATGCGCCGCTATCCCGATTTGCTCGTCCACCGGGTATTGCATGCTGTGTTTGAGCAGGGGCGCGATCGCCGCTCGACCCGATCTAAAGAGCGGGTAAATCTCAACCACAGTAGCTGTCACGGCAAGATTAACTGGAGCGTCCTGCCGCCCGATATTCATCACGAACTCGAAGATCACTTTTCCCGCATTACGGTGCATCTTACCGAGCGAGAGCGCCTCGCCCAGGATGCCGAAGCCGACCTAGAGGGCCTGCATAAATTCAGCTTTCTTCAGGCCCTCA
>JAAHIC010000636.1 GCA_010671965.1 Leptolyngbya sp. SIO4C5 | reverse complement strand
AAGATGGCGCTGAACTTGCTCGCCAAAGAATCTTCCAAAGGCTCGAAGAAGGCCAAGCGACTCAAAGCAGGATGGGACAATGACTTTCTCGTTCAAGTTCTACTCGCTTGAGTATGCGTTTGCCCTGGTAATTCTCGTTGCAATTTACGGTCTAAACGCTGAAAACCTCAAACTATCTGCAGATTGTTTTTACGGAAAAGCTGCCCTATAGTTTGATCAAAAGCCATTAATGCAAAGCAGAATCATCAATAGTAAAAATTTATATCAATAAGCTTGGCTGCTTAAGTAAGGTTTTGAGTTATGGGTCTTTCACAAGCCTGTCTTGAACAACACGACAAGGAAAATGCCCTCACGCGGCGGTGCCTATCTTGGGGACTGCTGAGTGCAGTAGGGATTCATGCGGGCTTAGTGCCGGCTTTGCTCCTGATGCCGACGCCAGTGGCTGAACCAAAGACTCGAGATCGAATTGAGCTGGTTGTGACCCAGCCCACGGAACCGGAGCCGGAAGTCGTGGAACCGGAACCGGAAACCGAGCTGGCCGAGGAAGTGAGCGAGGCCGCTCCTAGTCAATCTGCTGCTAGCCAGCAGGCGGCAGCACCTCCGGCAGCACCTGCAATTCAGCCTGTTGCAGCTCCGCCTCCCCCAGAAGCCCAGCCGGAACCCGCCCCTGAGATTGTCGAGGCCGACGAAGAGGAGCCAAACCTTGAGGATGAGGCTGTTCTACCTGAAACTTCTGAGGAAACTGAAGACCCCGTAGAGACTGAGCCAGAAGCTGAGCCAGATGAGCTGTTAGCAGAAGCTGAGACGAGTGAAAGTGAGGCTGAACCAGAAGCCAGTGTTGATGATATTCGTAGCTCCCTGAGTCGTCTTTTTGCCGACGATGAAACCGCAGGTGAGACGGACAGCGAGGCAGCCAGTGAATCTGCCGGCAGCGGTGATGATCCTACGTCTGATGCAGAGACGGGTGAATCAGGCGGCGATGCAGAGGGCACCGCTGAAACTGATTCTGGCGGCAGTGAAACGGCGCGGGCGACTGGGCCTAGTTCGGGCAGAAATGGCTCTAACGCTTCAGGCTCTGATGGGAATGGGCGCAGAGGCGGGGCGCGTACGGTCAGCTGTCGGCGCTGCGATCGACCAGATTATCCTGAATCTGCTCTGAATGAGGGTGTAGAAGGCAATCCTCAAGTAGAAGCCCGCTACGACGCCAATGGCAATGTTGTGGGCGTAACGCTGGTTCGCTCCAGCGGCAATGCCGACCTTGACCGGGCTGCGCTGGAAGCAGCTCAAGGCTATGAGTTTGACACCGGCGGTCAGGAAGGTAGCGTACCTATTGAAATTGATTTTGCGGTTGAAGGCTCTCGCCGTCACCGAGAAACGCGGCGTCGCGGTGAGCGTCGTTCAGTCGATGTGCCTTCCTCAGAACCGCCCGCCGCCAGTTCGCCCCCGGCACCGGCAGCCCGTAACCGTCCGCCTGAAGATACTGAGGCAGAAGCATCTGAATCTAGACCGTCTACAGCCTCAGAACAATATACAGATAGTCAAACAGATACTCAAACCGCTTCAGAATCAGAAACAGATCCCTCTGTTGCCGGTGACACTGCGGCAGATGCGATCGCTCCAGCATCAGGTAGCTCGGCAGAAGAAGTAGCCGAGCCGACGCCCTCCGAATCGCCTTCACCATCCCGTCCGGCTACCGAATCTCCGCCACAGCCTACGGCTCCTGCTGCCGAACCAACCTCTCCATCACCTGTAAATCCGGCTCCTGAGCCGACACCGCAGCCGCCAGCCCCAGCCCCTGAACCGCCGCCTCCTCCGGCGCCTTCTCGACCCGCGCCGCCACCCCGTCCAGCTCCCCAGCCAGCACCTCAACCGGCACCGCCACCTGCAGCTTCTGGTGAATCAACTGCTGAGTGAGTTGGGCTCTAAGTGTCAGAATTGAGTGCTCCATCTACGAAAGAAGAGATCGCTGACATGCCGAACCACCGCATTCTTGTCCTTAGGCAGCCTTCACTAGGTCCCTGAGTCCGCTCATCCGAGCTTTGATCTGGATCCGATATTCCGGTAGAGACACGAATTCTGCCATCGACTGACGCACCCGCAAAAATTGATTTAATTCCTCCACCGCTTCGCAGAAATACCCCGCTGTCTCCACGTTGCTAAAGCCCATTGTCGGGTAGTACCGCTGCTTCAGTTTCCGATGACTTTGTTCAACCGGATTGTTGACCGATTTGAACACCTCATGCTGAACCGATTCGCCCAATACTTCTGAAATAGCGCGCGGATAGCTGCTATGACCGTCGGTCACAACGCGCTCGGGCGGCTCAGCCATCAATTCTGAGACCTGCTCGAAAAAGGCTTTGGCTGCCTCCATATCTCGGTGCTCACTGAGTCGAACGTCCAGCAGGTTACCGTACTCATCAATGCCGCGATAGAGGTAGCACCACTTACCTTGAATTCTCACGTAGGTTTCATCGACGTACCAGATGCGGCCAAAGGTCTGCTGGCGTTTGCTACGGATATGCTCAGCAAGTTCTGGGGCAAAGCGCTCGCTCCAATCGCGCACCGTTTCATGGCTAAAGTTAAAACCGCGCAGCCAAAAGAGTTCAGCCACATCTCGATAGCTCAGTTTGAAGCGCAACCGGCAATAGAGTACTTGGAAGACAATGTCAGTGGGCACTTCGATGTGATTGAACGATATGCCCGTGCGCTTGTTGAAGCTGCGCTGACAACTGCGGCAGAAATAGAGAGGATAGCCAAGGCTGGTCATCTGGTTACGGCGAACACGAGTGTCTTCGGACTGGCAATGAGGACAGCGCATGGAGTAGGAGGAACTCAACGGTGTCTCAGTGTATCGCTCAACTGACATAGCGTGACACTCCTGAGTAGTCAGTTCTGACACTTAAGGCGATCGCCACTAGTTCATCGGCCCGCTGTTTTGAGGTCACCCGCTCTGACTCTGGCGCTACACTTTTGCCTTTGGCGACAGCTGTATCTTGAGCTGATTTCTGAGATCTTTGCTGTGGCTGTGGGCGGTTGCGATAGAACGCTTTGAAGCCTTCCTGGTAGCTCACCCAAACGCTCCAGTAGTCCTGCGGCTCAAATGTCTCAATCTATCAGTACAGGCTCTGTCATAGCCTGCTGATGCCACTTTATCGCAATAAAGCACCAAGATATATGATGGGTGTACGCCCGCCTCGCGCGTCATGGCATAGCCGAGTTGGGCCAGCCGACCGGCGACTAGCTCGCTGTCGAGCTCGTTCATCTGGCATCCGAACGTTTCGAGGTACACACGGGGCATAGGCGGTCATCGTAC
>JAAHIC010000635.1 GCA_010671965.1 Leptolyngbya sp. SIO4C5 | reverse complement strand
ACTGTAGCCACGTACCAACCCAAATCTTCTTTACTGCCTAGAGTCTTGTAAACCTGATTTTTGCTAGAGTTTACGGACTTAAGATGTAATAGCAAAGACTTTTTTGTCGAAATTTTAATGATGTCTTTGCGGATTTTTACTAGAGCAACAAGCACCCAGTCCTAGAACACTATTCTATAAACTATGGATCCGTTTTAACAACTAAGATCACACAGCTTATTTTGTTAACTTCGCTTGTTTCGACGGTAGATCCGCCAAAGATCACCTTTTTTCATAGAAAAGCACTAGAAAAGGACGGATTGGGTAAGTGCGATCGCCGCCTCGTACCCAATCCAGACAAGATCAGTCGCTGTGGGCTATGTCGTCAGCAGCTCTGCCGGTAAGCGCTTGAAGGACAGACGCTCATTCTCAACATCGACATAGATGGTATCGCCGCCCGTGAACTCGCTGCGCAGAATGGCCTTGGCAATTTGGGTTTCCAGTTCGCGCTGAATGGCTCGCTTCAGAGGCCGGGCCCCATAGACGGGGTCGTAGCCCACTTCGGCTAGGAAGTCTAAGGCCGCTTCCGACAGGCGTAAGGCCATCTTCTTGTCATCAAGGCGCTTGGAAAGCTGCTGCACCTGCAGCTTGACGATTTCTCGCAGCTGCTCCTTGCGCAAGGCGTGGAAGATGATGATTTCATCAATCCGGTTGAGAAACTCAGGCCGGAAGTTGGAGCGCAGGGAATCTAGCACCCGCGATCGCATTTCGTCGTACTGCTCATCGTCTCCGGCCACATCCAGGATGTACTGGGAGCCGATGTTGGAGGTCATGATGATGATGCTGTTTTTAAAATCGACCGTATGCCCTTGAGCATCGGTGACGCGGCCATCATCCAGGATTTGCAGCATGACGTTAAACACGTCGGGGTGAGCTTTTTCAATCTCGTCGAACAGGATGACGGAATAGGGCCGTCGCCGAATCGCCTCTGTGAGCTGACCGCCTTCGTCATAGCCGACATAGCCCGGAGGGGCACCGATCAGGCGGGAGACGGAATGTTTCTCCATGTACTCCGACATGTCGATCCGCACCATCGCGTCTTCGGTGTCGAAAAGGTAGGCCGCTAGGGCCTTGCCCAGCTCCGTTTTGCCGACCCCTGTGGGGCCAAGGAAGATGAAGCTGGCGGTGGGACGGTTGGGGTCAGCCAGTCCGGCCCGCGATCGCTGAATCGCGTCAGCTACGGCGGTTACGGCTTCTTCCTGGCCGATTACCCGTTGATGCAGTTCCTCTTCCAGGTTGAGCAGCTTTTGCATTTCCGACTCCACCAGCTTGCTCACCGGAATGCCCGTCCACTTGGAGATAATTTCGGCAATATCTTCTTCGGTGACTTCTTCCCGCAGCAGGGACGCGCCGCTGGTTTGGGCCTCAGCCAGTTGGGTTTCAGCCTGCTCTAGCTCCCGCTGCAGGTCAGTCAGCTTGCCGTATTTCAGCTCGGCGGCTTTGTTGAGGTCATAGTCCCGCTCGGCCTGCTGAATTTCGATATTGACCTGATCAATCTCCTCTTTCAGCGACTGGATATGGTCAATACTGCCCTTTTCGGCCTGCCACTGGGCGTTGAGGGTGCGCTGGTCTTCTTTCAGGTCAGCAATCTCTTTTTCTAAGCGATCCAACCGCTCTAAGGAAGCTGGGTCGGTTTCTTTTTGCAGAGACAGCCGCTCCATTTCCAGTTGCAGAATCTTACGGTCTACCTCGTCTAGCTCCTCCGGCTTGGAGGTAATTTCCATCTTCAGCTTAGCGGCGGCTTCGTCTACCAGGTCAATGGCTTTGTCGGGCAGGAAGCGATCGCTGATATAGCGGGTAGACAAGGTAGCTGCAGCCACCAGGGCATTGTCAGAAATTTTGACCCCGTGGTGTACCTCATAGCGCTCTCGCAGACCCCGCAGGATGGAAATGGTATCTTCCACGCTGGGCTGATCGACAAACACCTGCTGGAAGCGTCGCTCTAGAGCCGCGTCTTTTTCAATGTATTTGCGGTACTCGTCTAGGGTCGTGGCCCCAATGCAGCGCAGCTCGCCCCGCGCCAGCATCGGCTTCAGCAGGTTGCCCGCGTCCATTGCGCCCTGGGTGGCCCCTGCGCCCACAACGGTGTGAATTTCGTCGATAAAGAGAATAATCTGGCCGCTGGAGTCTGTTACTTCTTTGAGTACCGCCTTGAGCCGTTCTTCAAACTCACCGCGATACTTAGCCCCGGCAATCAGGGCTCCCATATCGAGGGCTACCAGCTTGCGATCGCGCAGGGATTCTGGCACGTCGCCTTTGACAATCCGCTGGGCTAGCCCTTCGGCGATCGCGGTCTTACCGACGCCGGGTTCACCAATCAGCACCGGGTTGTTCTTGGTGCGGCGGGAGAGAATCTGCACGGTGCGACGAATTTCGTCATCCCGGCCAATCACCGGATCAAGCTTGCCTTGGCGAGCCAGCTGGGTCAGGTCGCGGCCATATTTTTCTAAGGATTCGTATTTGCCTTCAGGATTTTGGTCGGTCACTTTTTGATTGCCTCGAATCTGAGTGATGGCATCTCGCAGCCGATTTTCGCTGATGCCAAACTCTTGAAAAATGCTTTTACCAAAGCGATCGTCTTTGAGATAGCCCAGAATGAGATGCTCAATCGAAATAAAGTCGTCGCTGTATTCTTTGCGGTAGTTCTCAGCGCGATCGAGCAGGGCATCAAGCGATCGCCCTAAATAAACAGAAGAGGCACTGCCTGAAACTTTGGGCTGCTTTTTAACAAAGGCATCGGTGCGATCGCGGAGCTGCTGTACGGGCACTTCCAGCTTATTCAAAATGCTGATAGCTAAGCCTTCTTGCTCTAGCAGGGCTGCCATCAAATGTTCGCTTTCAATTTGCTGGTGCCCAGACTGCTTGGCGATCTCCGGGGTACGGGCGATCGCGCTCCAGGCTTTTTCGGTGAACTGATTGGGGTTGGTTGGTTGCATACACGCTCTCCCCGGCTAGCAATGATTTTGAGTCAACATGATATGTCTGCATTGTAGGCAGCCAGGAGCGATCGCAGGGATCGGTGTTCACGCTGTTTCTAAGGGGGGTTGCCGTCTAAGGGCCATCTGGGAATGGTTATCACGGTAGGGCGGGCACTGCCCGCCTTAAAGATGATTTTCTTAAGTTTCGTTGTCAGCACAATATTTCATGACACAGCTAAAATTAGGGCTTTTGTAGGTTGCGTTGAGCATAGCGAAACCCAACGCAGTCAACACTGGTTAGAATTGGGGGCAAGTCTTTTGAGCCTTAGTATCTTTTGTTCACTACCCTCTGGCAGA
>JAAHIC010000634.1 GCA_010671965.1 Leptolyngbya sp. SIO4C5 | reverse complement strand
TAGAGTTGGTGGCTCGAGTTCAGACGTGTCCTCTGCCGATCTAGCCGGGAATTGAAGCAGCGAGGCGCTAGAGAAGTATACGGCATTGACCTATCAGAAAGGATGATTATCGCGGCTCAGCAACAGGAGCAAGCGGAACCACTCGGAATTCAATATGAGTCGAGGTGTGCTACAAACCTGAGCCATATCGCTGACCAATCTTTTGACTGTGTACTGGCTGTTTTTCTGTTCAATTACCTCACTATTGAGCAAATGAAACAGTGTATGAAAGAGGTTTTTCGCATACTTCGACCCCAGGGTCAGTTCGTATTTAGCGTACCGCATCCAGCTTTTCCCTACATGCGACAGGCGGAATACCCTTTTTATTTTGAAGTTGATGGCGCTGGTTATTTCAGTCAGTCTGATCAGCAATTTCCAGGACGTATCTGGAAGCGAGATGGTTCTTGGCTACCCGTCCAGCTAGTACATAAGCCTTTAGAAGCCTATTTCGATAGCTTACTGACTGCTGACTTTAAAACAATGCCTCTAGTCAAAGAACTGCGAGTTACCCCTGAGCATCTACAGCTTGATCCGAATTTCTTCCAGTCCCTCGTTGACTATCCACTCCATTTAGCGATTCGCATATCTCGATGAACACACAAATCTCTTCTACAAAAACTTTTTGTCGTCTAGCTCAAAATCATGCGCTATGGAATCACCCTTTTCTACAACACTGCCAAGCGGATGGACTGACCCTATTGGAAATTCAGATTCTAGCCGTCCAAATGTACAAATTCTCCAAAGAATTTAATCGTATTTTAGCTAGCATCCTGTCACAGTGCGCAGACGAAAGAGCACAGTGGGTTATTTTGGATAACCTGTTTGATGAAATGGGCAGAGGCGACCTGAATCAGGCCCATCCGGCTTTATTTCGCCAATTTACCCAGGCGCTCGGCATTAGTGACACTGTCCTTGAGGCCATTCCCGCAGAACCAGAGACAAGTGCCATGATTGAAACCTACCTGAGTTTTGCTAACCAGTACGGATATCTTAGTGCTTTAGGAGCAGTTTGCTTTGCCTCTGAAGGCATTGTCAATACTCTATATTCGCAGCTATATCGAGGGATTCAAGGTCTTGAGTCTCTCTCTAAAGAGTCACTAGTTTTCTTTGAAGTTCACATCAACGTTGATGATAGTCACGCAGCTAAACTTTCTCAGCTAATTGAGACGCGCCTTCATACCCGCGATCAGGTTACAGAAATGAAAAAGGCTATTTTGGCTGCTATGGATGCGCGCGCTAACTTTTTTGATGGCATTCAACGGCAAGTTACCGAAAGCAGTGGCTACCAAATAGCTGCTTTAGAGCTGACTTGCGTTTGAATTCACTCTAATGTTGCTTTTCAAGTCAATAGAATTCAGCTTAATTCAGGCAATGTCGGCGTTGTCTTAGCTGAGCTGAAAGAGGACTGAGGTTGATCAAAGTTTAAGTCATTGAAATTTGCCGGAAAAACTGATTTTTAGGAGATAAAGATGTACGGATTAGTCAATAAGGCGATCGCAGATATGGTGCAATCGCAGTTTGGAGAAGAAATTTGGCAGGAAATCTGTCAGAGAGCGGCGATAGAGCAAGAAGCCTTTCTTAGCCTTGAAGGTTATCCTGATGATATTACTCATCGCTTAGTGAAGGCCGGTAGTGAGGTATTGGGATTGTCTCCGGCTGAGATTATGCAAGCCTTTGGTGAATTTTGGGTGCAGTATACGGCAAAAGAGGGCTATGGTGAACTGATGGATATGAGCGGTGATGATTTGCCAGAGTTTTTAGAAAATTTGGATAACCTTCATGCTCGCGTCGGCGTGACGTTTCCCCAGCTCAAACCGCCGTCCTTTGAGAGCCACGAACATGACGAGAACGAAATCACGTTAGAGTATCGTTCAGAGCGAGAAGGACTGGCTCCGATGGTTGTAGGCTTAGTTAAGGGCCTTGGTCATCGCTTTGAAACCGAGGTGGATATTGAGCAAACTCAGCATCGAGGTGACAGCTCAGACCATGACGAGTTTTTAATTAAGTATAATCAGCCAAATAAGTGAGAAAAGCGATGTCTCATTGTGTTACGCTATCGCCTCAGATGCTAGCGATCGCTTTCCCTTTTCACTTTGTGATCGATCGCAAGTTGAGAGTTATCCAAGCTGGAGATGTGCTCCAGCGTCTATGCTTCAAAGCACTAGTAAACGGCAAAATAGAACACCACTTTCGTATCTATCGCCCAGCCAATATCAGCTTTGACTTTGATGTATTAGTCAAGCGACTTAAATCTCTGTTCATTGTGGAATCGCTGCATAGTGAAATGCAGCTGAAAGGACAGATGATGTATTCAGAAGAGCAAGATTTGATCTTTTTTCTAGGCTCACCTTGGGTAACTGATACTAAAAGTTTATCTCCTTTGGGCGTCAAGCTCAAAGACTTTGCTGTTCATGATCCAGTCGTGGATTTTGTATTTTTACT
The DNA here is from genome assembly GCA_010671965.1 of Leptolyngbya sp. SIO4C5. GTDB lineage: Bacteria > Cyanobacteriota > Cyanobacteriia > Phormidesmidales > Phormidesmidaceae > Sphaerothrix > Sphaerothrix gracilis. The sequence goes on along the minus strand of JAAHIC010000634.1, from coordinate 784 downwards.
GCAGGCCAGTCAAAATTCACTGAATGAAACTAAGGAATTAACCCAAAAGTTAACTCAGCAAAAAGCGCAGCTCAGCAATGCCTTATTGATTAAAGACAATTTAGCTAAAATCGCGGAAGCTCAGGCAAGACGCCTGGAAGAAACTATCAAAGACTTACAAAAAACCCAGGCGCAGCTAGTTCAAACTGAGAAAATGTCTAGCTTAGGGCAGATGGTCGCTGGTGTTGCTCACGAAATCAATAATCCAATTAATTTCATTCATGGCAATTTAAATCACGTTAAGGAGTATACCCATGACTTACTAAAGTTGATTAATCTATACCAGGAAAAAAGCCAGGAAACAGATCAGGAGATTCAGGATTTTGTTAACGAAATTGACCTGGATTTTCTGATTGAGGATTTGCCTCAAATTATTAGCTCAATGCAGGTAGGCACACAGCGAATTTGTGAAATTGTCACCTCTTTAAGAACATTTTCTAGACTAGATGAAGCAGAGCATAAAGTAGTTGATATTCATAGTGGAATTGATAGTACTTTAATGCTCTTAAAGCATCGCCTCAAAGCTAACAGCAATCGCCTAGCTATTATAGCTTCGCGGCCCGCGAATTGTACCAAAGCAGCTGGTTCTCTTCGTCTACCAGCAAGTAGCCAATAGGGGCTTTTTCTAAAATTTGCTGATAGGCCTGTGGCTGCAAAAGCTCAAATCTGATGCCGGGGTGAACGGTATTTCCTATGCGTCTCAGCTTTCTAGTGCGATCGCCCAGCAGCGGGGCGATATTGCCCA
>JAAHIC010000633.1 GCA_010671965.1 Leptolyngbya sp. SIO4C5 | reverse complement strand
CTGCACGTCTTATCCGGCAACGAGTCAGGCTATCCAGAAACGCCAGCCTTGCCTAGCTTGCCCTACTACTCTGAGTTTGATGAAACGCTGTGGCGCAACTATCGCCAGGATTGTCAGACTTTTTCTAACCGTTACCGTGAATGGCTGGGTCGGGAAGCTGAAACAGCTTGTGAAGCGGGCATTACCGTGGACTATGACCAGCTTTCGGGACAGCCTGGACGAGTCATTTGTGATTTTGCCAAAAGCTGGAATGCAGATTTGATCATTCTGGGAAGTCGCCGCCGCACCGGCCTGAGCGAACTGCTGCTAGGTAGCGTCAGCAACTATGTCATGCATCATGCGTCCTGCTCGGTTCTGATTGTCCATCCTCGCCAGCCGGTAGCAGCGGCTCGAACAGCGACGCCAGCTTCGGCGGCAGCCTAGTGCATAGCCCAAAATTATCGCCAGATAGTCGCTAGCTCAGTTTTAGAGGCCGTATGTTTCAAAAAATCTTAGTCGCTGTTGATCGCTCCTCAGCCAGCCAGCCCGTCCTGGCAGAGGCGATCGCCCTAGCCCAGGCTGTCCGCGCCAGCCTCATGCTGCTGCATGTGCTGGCACCTGATGAAGAAGGCAGTCCCGGTTTGCCCGTGCATCCTTATGCGTCCTACTATCCGGTGATGAACGACTCGGTTTGGCAAACCTATCGCCGTCAGTGGGATGTCTACGAAGCGGAAATGCTGGACTGGCTGCAGCAGCAGGCCGACATAGCGATCGCGGCTGGAATTAGCACTGAATTCAGCCAGAGTTCGGGGAGTCCTGGCAAGATTATCTGTGAGGCCGCCCACAGCTGGGGGGCTGAGCTAATTATTGTCGGCAGCCGTGGTCGTTCGGGGCTGCAGGAACTGCTGCTAGGCAGCGTCAGTAATTATGTTATGCATCACGCTGACTGCTCGGTTCTTGTCGTGCATCCTGAAAGTCAGACGACAGCATCGGCCAGTCAGGCTGAACAAGCTGAAGCGATCGCTTGACGGAGCATCTTCTACTTTTCAGACAAAAATGGAGTTGCGCAGCAGCACAACTCCCATAGCCTCAGACTCTAAATATTGAATAAGCTAGAGCTTATCGAGGCGTAATCGCATCACCGGCGCGATTGGGACCACGGTTGGCTTCATCGCCAATGAAGTCTCCGGCTTCTTCAAACGCTTCCCCAACCTTCTCTAAGATATTGGCGTTGGGGTTTGAGCGATCAATTACGTCTTGACGCTGGGCAGGAATCTGAGTGGCCTGACGCTTCAGCTCTTCCTGGCTGACATCGCCAATGTCGTATTGAGTCTTTTCGCCGTTAGAGTCGGGGTAAATCAGGTTCAGCTCGCGGGCGACAAGCGTTCCTGAGGGCAGATCCGCCGCTAGGCTAGCAGCGGGCAGAGCCAGCAGGCTCAGGAGGCCGACTAAGGTAACAGAAAGCATAGTCGCTAAGGGCAAACGCCGTACAGCTTTAATTAACCAGTTCATAGATGAATTCCTCTAAGTTTTCAGAATTTAGCAGCAAGCTCAATTAACTAACTCACCTTTGGTAGTGTAAAAACTTGCGCCCCCGAAAAGCTTCCGGCAGAAGAAAGACTTTAGCGTCGATTGCCAAAGTCCCGTCAGCAGCGACTTTAGGGTGTTTGAGACGGTTATCCTACCCTCAAATGGGCAGACATCCCGGTAGCGACATCCCCCAGAAAGATTTGTATCTGCGTCAAGATCAGCCTAGAGGCTATGTCTTTTGAGAGAATTCAACCCCGCTATGAGATGCCAGCTCTGCGATCGCGACTGCGAAAAGATCACGCTGCACCATCTTGTTCCTCGTCAGCAGACCAAACGCAAAAAGCAAGACCCCGGCCCCACTGCCGAAATTTGCGCGCCCTGCCATAAGCAAATTCATACTTTATTTGCAAATGCCTATCTAGCCCGCGAATTAAACACCCTAGAAAAACTAGCTGCCGAGCCACAAATGGCCCGCTTTTTAACCTGGATACGCAAGCAAGATCCCAATAAGCGGGTCAAAGCCAGTCGAGGGCGCTAGCCGCCGCTGGCAAGAGAGCAGCTTTTAAGCAGCTTCAGCAGGCTGCGGCTCGTCCCAGTCGGGCGATAAGCCTTCGGGTGAAACCAGGCGGCGATCGCCTCGCAGTTTGCTAATCGCTGCCATTTCATCGGCTGACAGCTCAAAGTCGAAAATGTCAAAGTTCTGGCTGACGTGCTCTGGATTGGCCGAGCGCGGAATAGCCACAATGCCTTGCTGAATCAGCCAGCGCAGCGTCACCTGGGCCGCGTTTTTGTTATGCTGCTGGGCAATTTGGCTCAGGGTTTCATCCTGAAAGATGCGGCCCTTGGCGATAGGGCGATAGGCTGTAACCATCATGTCTAGATCGTGGGCGGCTTGAATCACGCGGTCCTGATTGAGGTAGGGATGATATTCAATCTGGTTGGTAATCAGCTTGCCCTGACCGCAAATCTCGACGGCCTGCTGCATCAGGTCAATAGTAAAGTTGCTGAGGCCGATGAAGCGAGTTTTGCCAGCGTTTTGCACCGTCATCAGGGCCTCTAAAGTTTCGGATAAAGGCACGTCAGGATTGGGCCAGTGTAGCAGCAGCAGGTCGATATAGTCTATGCCTAGCTTTTGCAAGCTGTCGTCTACAGACTGGATTAGCTTTGGGCGGCTGAAGCGATCGGGCCAGACTTTGGTGGTAACAAAGACGTGAGCGCGGGGCAGCCCTGAAGCAAGGATACCGTGACCGACGGCGGCTTCGTTGTCATAGGCTTGGGCAGTGTCAATGTGGCGGTAACCAAGGCGCAGAGCGTGCTTAACGATTTCAGTGGCGGTGTTGCCGGTGAGCTGGTAGGTGCCTAATCCTATCAGGGGAATATTTCCGGTGGCGGCGGCGCTAGTCATTTCTAACCTGAGTGTGTGCTACAGGGCCGATAGTAGCGCTGGGCAAAAAGCGATCGCATCCCCCTTTAGATCACAGGAGCAGCGATCGCTCGGTTGAAACCCGGTAATTTCTCCTTAACGCTTGCGCTCTAACTGCCTAAAATCACCCGCCTGCCGCCCGTTATTCGGGAGCAGTATTCAGGGAAGCCTCTTGAGGTTCGCGCCAGAACGTCAGCTCGCGGCTGATGGGCTTTAGCTCCGTGTTGGGATAGTAGAACTGCACGATGCGAGCGGCATTCCAGCCCAGCTCACCTAAATGATAGGCTCCTGTTTGGCTCATGCCGACTCCGTGCCCCCAGCCACCGCCGACAAATCGGTAGCCTTTAAGCACTGGAGGAGCGCTGCTTGCCCCCTCACTGGCTTAAAG
>JAAHIC010000632.1 GCA_010671965.1 Leptolyngbya sp. SIO4C5 | reverse complement strand
GTCAAAAACTGGCTGCGCTATCCCATGATTAGGGGCGTTAGTTTCCTAATGCAGGTACATGAGAAACTAAAAAATTGGGAAACTCAGCCCGTCATGAGCGTTTTAACGCCCACCCAGTTTCAGCTAGGGCTAGCTCGACTAAAGCAGTTGAATAGCAGTCTAAAAGGCAGCTAAGATACACCTCAAAAGCAGTACACTCTTCACCGAATAGCTGATAGCTATCAATTACGTGTCTAACTCTTTGGTGGTGAATGCGCTCCTCAATTTCCATCGTTTTTAGGCTAAATTCTGTAGTTTTATCAGCGCTTTAATGTCCTTATAGCTTAGCTTTAATCTCAGCTTAAGCGCATATTTGCCAAGCATTAATCTATTGAAATCAATCAATTTATTTCCATTATTGAAAATAACCAGGGACAAGCAAAAGCAGTTTGTAACATTTCGCAAGCTAAACAGCGCTTATTTCAGGAACATTAATCTAATAAAAAAGGGTGAGCGTCACTCACCCTGAAGATTTGCTGTGTCCAATTATGGTTTTCTACGCAGCGAGTAGCTGGCGTAAAACGTAGTGCAAGATGCCGCCATTGCGATAGTATTCCACCTCTTCGTCGGTATCAATTCGGCAAAGCAAAGTGGTCTGTTCGCTGCTGCCATCGGCTCGATGCACCGTCAGCATTACCTCCATACCGGGCTTGATGCCGTCCTTGAGCCCGGTCAGGTCAAAGGTTTCGCTGCCGTCTAGCTTCAGCGTTTCGCGGCTAGTGCCCGTGGGAAACTGTAGCGGCAAAACGCCCATGCCAACTAGATTAGAGCGGTGAATCCGCTCATAGCTTTCCGCGACGACCGCCTTGACGCCCAAAAGCCGGGTGCCCTTAGCGGCCCAGTCCCGCGATGACCCCGTACCGTACTCCTTACCCGAAAATACGATCAGCGGCGTATCTTCAGCCACGTACTTCATCGCCGCGTCGTAAATCGACATTTCTGCGCCAGCGGGCATGTACTGAGTGACGCCGCCAGAGGTGCCAGGGGCCATCTCGTTGCGCAGGCGAATATTGGCAAAGGTGCCGCGCATCATCACCTCATGATTGCCGCGCCGGGAGCCGAAGGAGTTGAAGCCAGCCGAGGTGACCCCGTGGTCAATCAGATAGCTGCCGGCGGGACTGTCTTTTTTAATCGCGCCAGCGGGTGAAATGTGGTCAGTGGTAATGCTGTCGCCTAAAAGCGCCAGGGGGCGAGCACCGTGGATATCTTCGACAGCGCGATCGCCCACGGTAGACTGCATCCCGGCAAAGAACGGCGGATTTTGCACGTAGGTGCTGTCAGCTTTCCAGGGATAGGTTTGACTATCAGCCGCTTCAATCTGCTGCCAGGACTCAGTGCCCGTAAAGACATTGCTGTAGCGGCTTTGATACATCTCTGGCGTCAGCGAAGCCTGCATCACCTCACGAATTTCGGCAGTGCTAGGCCAGATATCTTTCAGGTAAACGGGCCGACCGTCGGCGTCCTGACCAATAGGGTCATTAAGTAAGTCAATGGCGAGATTGCCTGCGATCGCGTAGGCCACCACCAGCGGCGGCGAGGCCAGATAGTTAGCTTTGGTGTAGGGACTGACGCGGCCTTCAAAGTTGCGGTTGCCGGAGAGAACAGCGCCCACTACCAGGTCTTTGTCCTCGATCGCCGCTACAATCGGCTTTGGCAGCGGCCCGGAATTGCCGATACAGGTGGTGCAGCCATAGCCCACCAGGTTAAAGCCTAGTTCATCTAAGTCCTGCTGCAGGCCCGCTCGTTCCAAATAGTCAGAAACTACCTGACTCCCAGGTGCCAAAGAAGTCTTCACCCAGGGCTTCACCGTTAACCCTTTCTCACGCGCTTTGCGAGCCACCAGTCCGGCCCCAATCATCACCGAAGGATTCGAGGTATTAGTACAGCTCGTAATCGCCGCAATGACGACAGCACCGTCTACGAGATCGTAGTCAGCTCCCTGCACCGGCGCTAGCCGCTTCTCGGCGTAGGATTCTAAGCCGCTGAAGCTGGGGAAGTCAGAAGTTCTAAACTGCTCGGCTAGCTGCGACAGCAGTACCCGGTCTTGGGGACGCTTAGGACCCGCCAGAGAGGGTTCAACCGTAGACAGATCTAGCTCCAGGGTGTCGGTAAAGATGGGATCGGGGGTGTCCGCATAGCGCCAGAGTCCCTGTTCTTTGGCATAGGCTTCCACCAGGGCAATGCGATCGGTCTCCCGCCCGGTGAAGTGCAGATAGGTAATGGTTTCTTCGTCAATGGGGAAGAAGCCGCAGGTGGCGCCATACTCAGGTGCCATGTTGCTGATTGTGGCCCGATCGGCCAGGGTGAGGTGGGCCAAGCCATTGCCATAAAACTCAACGAACTTGCCGACAACGCCCTTTTGCCGCAGCATTTGCACCACGGTCAGCACCAGGTCGGTGGCCGTGGCCCCTTCTGGAAGCTGTCCGGTGAGCTTGAAGCCGACGACTTCTGGCACCACCATCGAAATCGGCTGGCCCAGCATGGCCGCTTCTGCTTCAATGCCGCCGACGCCCCAGCCCAAAACAGACAGACCGTTAATCATAGTGGTGTGGCTGTCAGTGCCCACCAGGGTATCGGGGTAGGCCACGGTTTCGCCGTTCGCTTCTTTTGTCCAGACCACCTGAGCCAGGTACTCTAAGTTCACCTGATGACAGATTCCGGTTCCAGGCGGGACTACCCGAAAGTTGTCAAATGCCTTTTGGCCCCAGCGGAGAAAGGCGTAACGTTCGTGGTTGCGCTGAAACTCCTGCTTGACGTTTTCATCAAAGGCGTTGGCTGAGCCAAAGGCGTCTACCATCACCGAGTGGTCGATTACCAAATCTACCGGGGACAGAGGATTAATCTTGTCTGGATCCCCGCCTAGAGCCACCATCGCGTCTCGCATCGCGGCTAGATCCACCACTGCCGGCACGCCGGTGAAGTCCTGCATGAGTACCCTTGCCGGACGGTAGGCAATTTCGCGATCGGAAGTTTGGGTTTGTAGCCAGTCGGCGATCGCCCTGACATCGTCTGCCGTCACGGTGCGGTTATCTTCGTGGCGCAGCAGATTTTCCAGTAAAACCTTGAGACTGTAGGGGAGACGACTCACATCACCTAGGGTCTTAGCCGCTTCCGGTAGGCTGTAAATTTGATAGTCTTTACCCTCGACAGACAGCGTTTTCTTGGCGTTGAAGCTACTCACAATATTGCCTTTCTCCCCATTGCAGCGTTAACAATTATTCATCCTATTGAAGGCGCTAGGCTAGGGCTATAGGATGAATAATTGTTAACGCTGCAATGGGGAGAAAGG
>JAAHIC010000631.1 GCA_010671965.1 Leptolyngbya sp. SIO4C5 | reverse complement strand
TCTTCAGGATCGTCGAGGGTAAGCCAGGGGACGGGTGGATAAGTGGACAACACCTTTCTGCCGATCCCCCCTTCTGATAGACTCTTAGGTTGAGATCGGTCTATGAAAACCAACGCAGAATCGGCAGTTTAGAGGAGATATCCCGTGGAAAGTACCCTCGGTCTGGAAATTATTGAGGTTGTCGAACAGGCGGCGATCGCATCAGCACGCTGGATGGGCAAAGGCGAAAAAGATACCGCTGACCAAGTGGCAGTAGAGGCCATGCGGGAGCGGATGAACAAGATTTATATGCGCGGCAAGATTGTCATTGGTGAGGGCGAACGGGACGATGCGCCTATGCTCTACATCGGTGAAGAGGTGGGTATCTGTACGCGGCCTGATGCTAAAGAGTATTGCAACCCCGACGAGCTGATTGAAATCGACATCGCCGTTGACCCCTGTGAGGGTACCAACCTGGTAGCCTACGGTCAGAATGGCTCGATGGCCGTACTGGCTATTTCTGAAAAAGGCGGTCTGTTTGCCGCTCCTGACTTCTACATGAAGAAGCTAGCAGCCCCTCCTCAGGCCAAGGGCAAAGTTGATATCAACAAGTCAGCCACTGAAAACCTTAAGATTCTAGCCGAGTGCCTCAATCGCGGTATTGACGAACTGGTGGTCGTCGTTATGAAGCGCGATCGCCACACCGAGCTAATCAAAGAAATCCGCGACGCGGGGGCGCGGGTGCGCCTAATTTCTGACGGCGATGTCTCAGCCGCAATTTCCTGCGCTTTCTCAGGCACCAACATCCATGCTCTGATGGGCATTGGCGCCGCGCCAGAAGGCGTCATTTCTGCAGCCGCAATGCGCTGCTTGGGCGGACATTTCCAGGGCCAGCTCATCTACGACCCGGCCATTGTTAAAACCGGGCTGATTGGCGAAAGCAAAGAGGCCAACCTGAAGCGTCTGTCAGATATGGGAATCAACGACCCCGATAAGGTCTACAACGCTGATGAACTCGCCTCTGGCGAAACCGTGCTGTTTGCCGCCTGCGGCATCACTCCTGGCGTTCTGATGGAAGGGGTGCGCTTCTTTCACGGAGGGGCTAGAACCCAGTCCTTAGTCATTTCCAATCAGTCGATGACGGCTCGGTTTGTAGACACCATTCACATGGTTGAATCGCCTCAAACGCTGCAGCTACACTAAAAGCCGAGGAGGCTTTAACAGCCCTGCCGGTTTTTTGCCAAGAGCTTACAGCGGCAGAGCGCTTAAGATGGGAATAGAGCGACATGCTATTGGCTTCATTTTATGAGGCGCAGGTCGAGCTATTCCCATTTGCCTTTGTAAGAGAAAATTCCGTTTGATGGATTTTTGTTGAGTTTTCTTGAGTCGAGGTCGGTTTATTCATAAGTTCAGAAATGCCGATCTAGTTTGATTCTTTGAAGTTTGTCTTCAGTTCAAGCTGATTTGATTATTAAAAGCGAAGTTTTAACCTTGGCTGCGATCGCCCATCGGGCAGAGTGGATAAAAGATCTTTTGGGAGGAAGAATGAATATTGCCGTTGTCGGCCTTAGCCACAAAACAGCGCCTGTTGAAGTCCGTGAAAAGCTCAGTATTCCAACACCTCAGACTGCTGATGCGATCGCCCAGCTTTGCAGCTATCCCCACATCGAAGAAGTTTGCATTCTAAGTACCTGTAACCGTTTGGAGCTGCATCTAGTCATCAGCGACACGGAGCAGGGCATTCGGGAAGTCAGCCAGTTTTTAGCCGACTATGGCCAGGTACCCCTGCCGGAGCTGCGCCGCCATCTGTTTATCCTGCTGCATCAAGATGCCGTCATGCACCTGATGCGGGTTTCTGCCGGGCTTGACAGCCTGGTACTGGGCGAGGGGCAAATTCTGTCTCAGGTGAAGCATGCCCATCAGCTAGGCCAGCAGCATAAAGGCATTGGCCGCGTCCTCAGCCGCTTGTTCAAGCAGGCCATCAGCGCCGGTAAACGGGTGCGGACTGAAACCAGCATTGGTACAGGGGCTGTCTCAATTAGCTCTGCCGCCGCTGAGCTGGCTTGCCTCAAGGCCGGAGATTTGACCTCGCGCCGCATTGTTATTCTAGGGGCGGGCAAAATGGCGCGGCTGCTGGTGCAGCATCTGCTTTCTAAGCGGGCCATGCACATCATGATTCTCAACCGCTCAATTGAGCGAGCTGATGCCCTCGCCCGGCAGTTTGAGCCAGGTGCAATCCAAACCGGCACGCTCGACAATATGCTGGATGCGGTTCTAGATTCAGAACTAGTATTTACCTGCACAGCGGCCACTGAACCGCTAATTGTCCGTGAACATTTAGAGAAAACTTTGACTGCGCCGCGATCGCTGATGCTGTTCGATATCGCTGTGCCGCGTAATGTTCACAGCAATGTGAACGAACTGAGCAACGTCCAGGCGTTCAATGTGGATGACCTAAAAGCGGTGGTGGCTCAAAACCAAGAAAGCCGCCGTCAAATGGCTTTGGAGGCGGAAGCGCTGCTAGAAGAGGAAATTGAGGCTTTTATCGACTGGTGGCGATCGCTTGATACGGTTTCAACGATTAGCAGCCTGCGCAGCAAGGTTGAAGGAATTCGCGAGCAGGAGCTAGAAAAAGCCCTTTCTCGCCTTGGCTCAGAGTTTACCGACAAGCATCAGGCCGTGATTGAGGCTCTAACTCGCGGCATCGTCAACAAAATTCTGCACGATCCGATGGTGCAGTTGAGGGCGCAGCGTGACATTGACGCTCGCAAACAGGCGATGCAAACCCTGCACGTGTTGTTTAACTTAGAAGCGGCCTCTAGTCAAAAATATAGCTAGCTCTGTAATTCGGTATTTCAGGTCGTCATCGCAGTTAGAAAAGCTACTGGCAGCGATCCGCAAGTAACGGCTAGGCGGATCGCTTTGTCTTAGCTACCCACCTGCCTGCAAATCTTTCATTTTGATTCAGTCAGCCTGTTTTTTGGAAACTGACAGGCTAGATTAGGACTGACCTATCTAAAAAGTCAGTCTATAGACGGAGTGAATTGAGTGATTAGAGCAGCTTGGCGGCGGACTGGTTTGGGGTGTCTGCGGGTCTCAATTCCCATCATTTTATGGTTGGCTGCTGTGGGTGCGGTTGGGGCCGTTGAAGCTGAGGCAGGACTGCTGGCTGAGCCCGCTGCTAAAGAGGACGCGAACGAGTCATCTAACAATCAGCCTGACGGACTGCGACCTTTTGACGAAGCGATCGCAGATATGGAAAAAGTAGAGGGGCTGTTTACCCTCTATCGCAACGCCGACAAGAACAAGCTATATTTGGCGCTATCGCCCCAGCAGCTCAATCAGAAAATG
>JAAHIC010000630.1 GCA_010671965.1 Leptolyngbya sp. SIO4C5 | reverse complement strand
TGTCAAATCCAGACAGCTCGCTGCTGGAGTTTCGGCGGTTGCTGCCGCTGCTGGCAAGGGAGCATCAGATCTGGGCCATAGATATGCTGGGCTTTGGTTTTAGCGATCGCACCCTCAGTCCTACCTTCAGCCCCGGCGCGATCAAACTGCATCTCTACAGCGCCTGGCAGCAACTCATCCAATGTCCCGTGATCCTGGTAGGCGCTTCTATGGGCGGAGCCGCCGCGATTGATTTTACCCTCACCTATCCCGACTGCGTTGAAAAGCTGGTGCTGCTGGATAGCGCTGGCTTTGCCGCTGGTCCGGCAATGGGCCAGCTGATGTTCCCGCCCCTCGATCGCTGGGCCACAGCTTTTCTCAAAAACCCGGCCGTGCGACGGCAGATTAGCCGACAGGCTTACTGCGATCGCAGCTTTGTGACGCCTGATGCTGAGCTGTGTGCTGCCTTACATACCCAAGTGCCGCAGTGGCGTGAGGCTTTGATCGCCTTCACTAAGAGCGGCGGCTATAACTTTCTCGGCCAAAAGATTAGTCAGATTGCGCTCCCTACCCTCATCGTGTGGGGTGAGCAGGATCGAATTTTGGGCACAAAAGATGCCGCTCGCTTTCAGCAGGCGATCGCTCAGAGTCAGCTCGTTTGGATCCCTAAATGTGGTCATGTTCCCCATTTAGAAAAACCTGACTTGACGGCTGAGGCTATCCTCGCCTTCACGGCTGTGCCCTCAACCTGATAGATCGCAGATTTTTCCTTCCAGAAATAGAAGGATAGACGCTAACATCTGACGGTATAACCCGGTGTTAAGCCACCGACCTCCTGAAAAGTAATCACTGGACGAGGTAAGTCAAGGAAATGGGCATTTCGATTGATGTTGACAGCCAAAATTTTGAGACTGAAGTGCTGGTGCAGTCCCACGACCAGCCTGTTGTCGTTGATTTCTATGCCACCTGGTGCGGCCCCTGCCAGATGCTCAAGCCAATGCTGGAGAAGCTGGTAGCAGAATACGATTTTGTACTCGCCAAGGTAGATATTGATCAAAATGCAGACTTAGCCAATACCTATGGTGTTGAGGGTGTACCTGACGTCAAGATTTTGGTTGAAGGACAAGTGGTGGACGGCTTTGTGGGAGTCTTGCCGGAGGCTCAGATTCGAGAGCATTTGGCCAAACTGGGGTTGGAGTCTGAGCTAGAGCGGGGGTTAAACACAATCGCGACGGCCCAGACTGCTGGGGACACGGAAACCGCAAAGCGTCAGTTTGCCGCATTGATGGAGCGCTACCCCGAAGATCGACGGCTGATTCTAGCCGGAGTCCGCTTTTTGATGGAGCAAGGCAGCTATGATTCCGCCGCTAAGCTGCTAAGCGCGATCCAGCCCGCCGATCCTGAGTACCGCGAAGCGGTAGGACTGCAGGGCATGATTCAGCTACAGCAGGCGATCGCTGAGGTCAAGCCTGAGACTGAACTAGATCAGATCTATATCCAGGGTGCCCAAGCCGCGATCGCCCAAGAGTACGAAACGGCGCTGGGTCATTTTCTAGAAGTTGTAGAAAGCGATCGCCGCTACCGCGAGGATGGGGGGCGTAAGGCTATGATTACGCTGTTTAGCTTGCTAGGAGATCAAGATCCGCTTACAAAAAACTATCGACAGCGACTGATGCAGGCTCTCTATTGAGCCAGATATTCAACAGAACATCAAAGCAAAATTATTTATCAGGGTACATTGGTAGAGAGCTGAAATTGATATTTTGAAATTCGAGCGGCTGGCTGAAGCAGCATTTTTGCTAACTGTTTAGCTTATGCGATCGCTGCTTCGATTTTAGGTTCAGGGCCGATCATAAGCATTTTCAAGCTGGTTTTAATTCTTCGTTGAGCATCGACTCCTATGGCATCCTCCAACTCTAGTAGCATGCTGGCGGCGCTTTCCCAGGTTAACCACCAGGCAACTCTGACGAATAAAGTTCGAGATTTGCCAACCCATCAGTTCGTAGATCTGCTAGATCAAATTACTGAGGAATTTGAGCATTTTCTCAGGGCGATCGACATGATCAACAACGAAGCCCTGGAAACCATGCTAGAGCAGATCTTGGAAGCCTTTACCCTCAAAATTGGTCAAATACTCGCTGCTGAGCGCACCACCATTTTTATGGTGGACAACGGCAAGCAGGAGCTATGGTCCAAAATCGCTTCCGGGGACAGCGACCAAAAGCTAGAAATCCGGGTGTCGATGCATAAGGGCATTGCCGGACATGTTGCCAGTACGGGCGAATACCTCAACATTCCAGACGCCTACGAAGATGACCGCTTCGACTCCAGCATCGATCGCAAGACGGGCTATCGTACGCGCAATATTCTCTGTATGCCTGTGTTCAGCAGCCGCAACAACGTGGTGGCCGTTGTGCAACTGCTCAACAAGCTAGGGCAGCAGCCTTTTGATGCTCAAGACGAACAGAACTTCCGCGAATTTGCTTCTTCAATCGGCGTCATCTTAGAAAGCTGCAATTCTTTTTATATTGCCGCGCGGAACCAAAAAGGGGTATCTGCGCTGCTGAAGGCGATTTCTTCCCTAGAGCAAAGCCTGGATCTAGAAAAGACGCTGCAGTCAGTCATGGCAGAAGCCAGAGGTCTGATGCAGGCCGATCGCAGTACCCTTTGGATTGTAGACGACGAAAAGCATGAGCTGTGGTCTAAAGTCAAAACAGGGGACAACCGAGGCATGATGGAGCTGCGCCAGCAGGCTGACAAAGGTATTGTCGGCTATGTGGCTTCAACCGGGACGCAGCTCAATATTCCAGATGCTTACGAAGATCCTCGTTTTGATCCCACTGCTGACCAAAAAACAGGCTACAAAACCCGCAATATCCTCTGTATGCCCGTTTTCGACTCGTCCGGGCAGCTAATTGGCGTCACTCAGTTGATCAACAAGCACAAAGGCAACTTTACCAGCCTAGACGAAGAGTTCATGCGGGCTTTCAACATTCAGGCGGGTATTGCGCTAGAAAACGCCAAGCTGTTTGAAAGCGTCCTGGTAGAGAAACAGTATCAGAAAGATATTCTGCAAAGCCTCTCTGATGCCGTAATTTCCACTGATTTAGAAGGACGTATTGTCACCATCAACGAGGCCGCCCTAGAACTGCTCGGCTGTCCAACCGATGAGGCGATCGCCAAAAACTGTAAGCTCTTTTGGGAGGAGAAGCTGCGGCGGCGGGCTGTTTGGGAAGTGATTCCCTTAGAAAACCTCAAGTTTCGTCTAGAAGACAGCTTGAAAAACGGGGCTAAGCACTACGTCCCAGAGCTAAGCCAAGACTTTGCTCTGGGACGTAGTGCTTAGCCCCGTTTTTCAAGCTGA
>JAAHIC010000063.1 GCA_010671965.1 Leptolyngbya sp. SIO4C5 | reverse complement strand
CAGCAAAATTTCTCTGGTAGCGATCGAAGCTAACGAGCGGGGTCTACAGTTTTGGCTGCGAATGGGATTTAAAATAATGCGTAAGACACCCCCGCGCCAATACAAAGCTAAAACCCATGCGGTGTATGTGTTAAGCCAGACTGTTGAACGAATCAGTCCAGCTTTGATCTAAGCGGTCTCCTATTGACTGGTTTATGATTTCAGAAAAGGTATACGGCGCTATCACTTTTTATTTGGCAAATCGCGCTGATATTGATGCTTATTTACTTGCTGAAGAGAGCCTGTTTAATAACATGCCGCAGCCAGTAAAAATCGATGCTCCTGCTTTGTACGAAAAGCTAACATCTGCTAGAGACTCTTCACAGCCCGCGTAATGGCAAAGGTTCGTTTTCAAGCTGATGCCGATCTAAATCAGGCGATTGTGACGGGTGTTATCCGTCGTCAGCCTGAAAATGGAATAACCGAATTGCAAAGATTCCTCTGTGATTGATGATGGCTTCAACGGTGAGACAGCTAGGGGAAATTGGTCTGCTGCAGCATTTGCGTCAGTTTTGCCCTGCCGGGGCGATCGCCGACGATGCGGCAGTTCTTTCCGTAGCGGCTGGCCAGCAGCTCGTTGTCACCACTGACGTTTTAGTGCAGGACATTCACTTTAGCGATCGCACCACTGACCCCTACCATGTTGGCTGGCGGGCGACGGCTGCTAACCTCTCTGATCTGGCCGCGATGGGGGCAGCGCCGCTGGGCCTGACCTTGGGACTGGGGCTACCGCCTGAGACTGCCTTAGACTGGATTGACCCTTTTTATCAAGGCATTGGGGCCTGTCTGGGACAATATGGCGGCGTTATTCTGGGGGGCGATCTCTGCCGCGCTCCAGTGATTACCGTCGCCATTACGGCTTTAGGGCAAGTGCCGCCCTCTAAAGTTCTGCGGCGATCAGCGGCCCGGCCCGGCGATGCCCTCATAGTTACGGGATATCACGGGGCGTCCCGCGCTGGCTTGGAGCTACTTTTGCACCCGCAGAAAGGCCAGGCTTTAGCTGAGACAGAGCGCCAGCTGCTGATTCAGGCGCACCAGCAGCCTCGACCTCGTTTTGACGTGCTGCCTGCCCTCTGGCAGGTCTGTGAGTCCTGCAACCGTCCCCTTGCCGCGATGGACAGCAGTGATGGTCTTGCCAATGCCGTCCTGCAGATCTGCCGGGAAAGTCAGACGGGGGCACGATTAGAGCGATCGCGCCTGCCCATGCCGCCCTGCTTCAGCGGCTGGCTGGCAGCTGAAACGGTCTTAGACTGGTGCCTCTATGGTGGTGAAGATTTTGAGCTAGTGCTGGCTTTGCCGCCTCATTTAGCCGCCGCTTTGGTAGAGAAAATCGGCCCTCCAGCTGCCATTGTCGGACAGATTACGGCGGATTCTGGGGTAACTCTCCAAGACAAAAATGGGGCGGCGATCGCGACCCTATCTCTAGAGCAAGGATTTCAGCATTTTTAAGTCGTTGGGCAAGCTTCGGCAGCAGGGGGCTGGCTAAGGACGCGGTAGTTGCTGTAGCCTGCGGTGGACAAAAGCTGTCCGACCAGCTGCTCGGCCCTGGCATTGGCCTCATGCAGAACGCCCTCCGCGCAGGCTGATTTAAGAATTTTAGTGAGGGCTTCTTCTTGAGCAAAGTCCTGCAGCACTGGTGCGTTGTCGGGGCCTAGTCCGAGAAAGCCGCGATCGTAATCGTAAACTGAGGAGCGATCGACATCGATCTTGCTGTCTAGAATTCGCGGGGGCGGGAGGGTGACGCGCACGCCGTCGGCCAAGACCTGCACATCCTCAGAGGTCAGCTCGCTCAGATCTACCCCGGCGCGGACTTCGCCGTAGGCAATATAGAGCAGGTTGGTACGGCCTACCACATAGCCGCCTAGGGTGCGATCGCTCTTGGCAGGCACGACCGCCTCCATGGTGAAAACGGCGGTGGTTAGCTCGCTAGCGCTTTGAATCTGCCGCACCACCACCGAGCGGATGTCCACCTCCTGAGTGGGCGGTGGGGGCTGCACCATCATCATCAGCCCTTCAAAAAAGCGTCCGCCAGCGCGCCAAATACCGATTGCTACCAGCAGCGCCACCAGCATGACGCCGCCAGAGAGCATCATCAATAAGCTATTGATGAATTTAAGTGAGAAACCCTGAGACTTAGGAGAACTGTCGTAGCTCATGAATCCTGCTCGTTTAAGTGGGCCGCTAGCCAGCAGTCAACACGCTTAACGAGCCTATGATAACGCGATCGCCTAAGCGGATTGAAACTGGGCCTGACAAAGTTGACGAAAATGATCGCCGCGATGTTCAAAACTTTTGTACTGATCGAAGCTGGCACAGGCAGGAGAGAGCAAAACAGCTTTGGCCTGATGCTGGGCCGCCAGTTCGGCTCCCCTCGACACCGCCCGCTCCAAGGTCTCCACAATTTCAAACTGGCTAAAGTCTACCTGCTCTAGGCGCTGGGCAAAAGCCGGGGCCGCCTCACCAATCAGCAACACCGCCGCTGCCTGAGCGTGAATGGCCTGCAGCCAGGCTTCGTCATTGCCCGTTTTGGGTTCTCCGCCCGCAATTAACACCACCGGCGCGGCCACTGCCTGCAAACCCACTTCAGCAGCGTCGTAATTAGTCGCCTTGCTGTCATTGATAAAGTCAATTCCCTGCCAGGTGAGAACCTGCTCTAGGCGATGGGGCACACCGGGGAAGTGAGTCACCGCCTCGGCGATCGCGGCAGGCTCAATTTCGGCCAGACAGGCAGCGGTAACCGCCATCAGCAAATTTTGCTGATTGTGCCCACCGACCATGCGCAGGGCCTTGACTTCCACGACATCTATGCCTTTGAATTTGACCCAGCCGTCTTCGATCCAGGTGGTGGGCTGCAGCGGCGCGATCGCCTGGCGGCCTGCCGCGCTAGTCCAGTGGGCGTCCGGCCAGGTATCTGCCTGAGTGCGCAAATGGGGGTCATCGCCGTTGAGAATTTGGAGAGTGGATCGCCGCAAGAGCGTTGCTTTGATGGCATAGTAGTTTGCCAAAGTCTTGTGGCGATTGAGATGGTCGGGCGTAAAGGTTGTCCAGATGCCAATTTGCGGCGCCAGCGTGGGGGAGGCTTCAATCTGGTAGCTGCTGAGTTCCGCCACCACCCAGTCCGGTACCGTCTCATCTAAGGCCAGTTCGCAAGCGGCGTAGCCAATATTGCCGCAGGCCGGAGCGTGAAAGCCAGCGGCCTGAAAAATAGCTGCCGTCAGCGCCGTAGTTGTGGTTTTGCCGTTAGTGCCGGTGATGCCAACCCAGGGACGATCGGCTAGAAATCGCCAGGCCAGCTCGGTTTCGCCAATGGTTTCAATATCCAGATCTCTAGCCTGATCTAGCGGCGAAATGTCCCAGGGCACCCCTGGACTCACCACCAGCAGGTTAATATCACGACTGGGGGAAAAGTCGTGGCCCACTTTGACGGTGATGCCCGCTTGCTCTAGGGCCTGCTGCTGTTGCAGGGAAGCTGACGGATTGCGATCGCTAAGAGTGACCTGCCAGCCGTCCTGCTTCAACAGCCGTGCCGCTGCCGTGCCAGACCTGCCTAAACCAATCACGTGGGCCTGCTTCTGCATGGAAAAAGAGCCTTTGGAGTCCATAGGCTTTTAATACCTCAAAACGGCAAGTTCATGCCAGACTCTCCAGCCTAGCTTTTAACAATTGCGCCAAAATCGGCTAAGACGCGGGCATGATTGCGCAGCAGGCCCAGCAGGTTGAGTCGATTGCGCTGAATATGGGGGTCTTTGTCCATGACTAAAACACTATCGGGGCCGTCAAAGAAACTGCTGACGACCGGAGCCGCCTGCGCCAGGCCATTTACGAGCTGGCGGTAGTTGCGATCGCTCTGAGCAGATTGGGTTTCCGGCAGAAGCTGCTGCAGACTATCAAAAAAAGCCTGCTCGGAAGACTGCTGAAAGAGAGTGGGGTTAACTACGGCAGCCGGATCTAGAGCAGAAAAATCTAGGTCTCCCTGCGCGGCCAGGCGAGCAGCCCGGTTAACCGTTTCATAAATTTCGGCCAGAGTGCCGTCATTGCGGATTGTCTGTAAAAACTGAGCGCGATCGCTGACATCCAGCACATCCGCCAGTGCTCGCTCGGCATAGGCGGCATCTTCTTCGCCGAGCACCGCATTGACCAAATCGTAGTCAATTCCTTTCTCATCCTCTAGCAGCGTCCGAATTCGCTGCAGGAAGAAGTCCTCTAGCTGAGTTTGCAGTTGAGCTGCGTCTTTGACAGTGGAGGCTGCGGTGGCGGCAAAGTCAGCAATCACCTGCTGTAGCAAGGCTTTAAGATTCAGCGGCAGCTCGGCAGCCCAGGTGACATTGAGGATGGCATTGGCCGCTCGCCGCAGGGCAAAGGGATCAGATGAACCCGAAGGCAGCTTACCCAGGCTGAAAATACCCACTAGCGTATCGAGGCGATCGGCGAGGCCCACCACCTGCCCAATCTGGGTTTGGGGCAGCTGGTCGTGGGCACCCCTGGGCAAATAGTGCTCAAAGATGGCGGTGGCAACGGCTTCAGGCTCGCCGCTGCTGAGGGCATATTTTTGGCCCATCACCCCCTGCAGCTCCGGAAACTCGCCCACCATCTGCGTCACCAAGTCGGCTTTGCAGAGCAGGGCTGCTCGCTCTACAGCGGCGCGATCGCCTGGGCTCAGCGCTAGCTGATCGGCAATGCGGCTCGCGATCGCCTGGATCCGGTCAACCTTGTCTCGGACAGAACCGAGGCTTTCTTCAAAGGTAACGGCGGCCAGCTTGGGGACATAGTCTGCTAAAGGCACCTGACGATCGGCATCATAGAAAAATTTGCCATCCGACAGCCGCGCCCGGATCACGCGGCCATTGCCCTCGGCAATAATTTCAGACTTGGCCGGATCGCCGTTGGAAACCGTAATGAAATAGGGCAGCAGTTCTGGGGTATTGGCGCGGCGGCGAACGGGGAAATAGCGCTGATGGCTCTCCATTTCCATCGTGATCACTTCGGCCGGCAGCTCCAGGAATTCTGGGTCGAACTTACCCACCACGGCAGTGGGCCATTCCACCAGGTTCGTCACTTCCTCTAATAGGCTCTCAGCGATCGCAGCCTCGCCGCTGACCGACTGGGCCGCTGCCACTACCTGCTGCTGAATTTGGCGGCGGCGTTCTGCTGGGTCTACTTCCACATAGCCTGACTGCAAGAGATCGCGGTAGCCAGTAGCCGATTCGACTGTCAGCGGCGCGGGATGCAGGACTCGGTGCCCGGCTGAATGGCGATCGCTCTGACAGATAGCCGAGCCGTTTTCTAGGGTAATGGGCAACAGAGTGTCGTCTAGCAGCGCCACCAGCCAGCGAATCGGGCGGGGAAAGCGCAGGTCGCCGTCACCCCAGCGCATGAATCGCTTACCCTCTAGCTCAAAGATCCACTGCGGCACCAGCTCGGTCAAAATTTCGGCAGTAGGACGTCCCGCTATTTTTTGCTGCACAAAGACAAAAGCGCCTTTGTCTGTTTCGCGAACTTCTAAATCTGCTACGTCAACGCCCCGTGATTTAGCAAAGCCAATCGCCGCTTTGGTCGGCTCGCCGTCTCGAAAGGCGGCCTGAGCCGGGGGGCCTTTCACCTCTTCTTCGCGATCGCGCTGCTGCAGCGGTAAGCCTTCCAGCACCAGGGCGAGGCGGCGCGGCGTGCCGTAAAACTTGAGGGCACTGGGGCCTAAAAAGTGCTCCTGCAGCGACGGCTCGATTCGCGATCGCCACTGGTTCAAAGCGCTATCGACGAAGCCTGCCGGAAGTTCTTCGGTGCCCACTTCTAGCAAAAATGTTGCCATGCCCAATTCAGCCCAGGTGAAGGTACTCAGCTTCCCAGTTTACCAGCGCCTTTTAAGATTTCCGTCGCACATAGTGATAAACCGGCATTAGCCCCCGCCCTTTAATCTGAATTTCGCTACCAGGCTCAAAGTCGTATTTATGCTTGAGCTTCTGGTAGGTTTGCTCGGTCACCTGAATTTTACCGGGAACCCCTTGGGCTTCCATGCGGCTGGCAATGTTGACCGCATCTCCCCAGAGGTCGTAGCTAAATTTGCGAATACCAATCACGCCCGCAACCACCGCGCCAGTGTTGATGCCGATGCGAAGCTGCAGCGGTTCCTCATTTTCGCGGGTGAACGAGGCAATCACCTCCTGCATGGCGATCGCCATTTCCATCACCACCTCAGTGTGGTCAGCTCTGGGAATGGGCAGGCCACCAGCCACCATGTAGGCATCCCCAATCGTCTTAATTTTTTCTAGGCCATACTGGTCCACCAGGCGATCGAAGGCCGAGAAAATCTGGTTCAGCAGGTTCACCAACTCCAGCGGCACCACGTTGGCTGCTAGCGGCGTGAAATTGACAATATCGGCAAACAGAATTGTGGCCTCATCAAATCGCTCTGCCAGCGAGCCTTCAAACTGCTTGAGCTGCTCCACGATGGCTCTAGGCAAAATATTCAGCAAAAGCTGCTCGGACTTTTGCTTTTCCTGCAGCAATGCCTGTTCAGCCTGCTGCCGCTCGTGGATTTCCTGCTGCAGGCGCTCATTTTGGCGCTTGAGCAGCTCAGTCTGGCGGTGCAGCATCCGCTGCAGGTCGGCTAGCAGGGGCGACTGGCCGCTAGCGGATAAAGCTCGCTGAGTTTGAAGCTGGAGGCGCTTTTGCAGCTTGTAGGTGGTGATATGGCTGTTGACCCGCGCGAGCAGTTCTTCTAACCAGATGGGCTTAGTGATGTAATCGGCGGCACCGACAGCAAAGGCACCGACTTTGTCTCCCTTTTCTGCAGACACGCTCATCAAGACGACGGGAATCTGCCGTAAATCGGAGCTTTGTTTGAGCTGCTGGCAAAGGGTATAGCCATCAGGCTTGGGCATGTGGGCATCCATCAGAATCAGGTCGGGCTGATGTTCTAAGGCTGACGCCAGGGTCTGATCAGACTGACTAATGCCGTGGACTATGTAGCCGCAGCCAAACAAAAATTCTGAGAGTAGATTAAGGATATCTGGCGCGTCATCAACGATTAAAATAGTGCCCTTAGGCGCTTCGACCGGCGTGCTGTCCATCTGTCGTGAAGAGTCGCTAGATTGAGTAGACTGATTCTGAGAGACGCGCTTCACCCGGTAGCTGTGTGAACCGGGGTGAGAAATCAATGCTGACGGTCTGGATTGTAAATGCGCTCTGAACTGCTTCATACCCTTCACTTAGACCCAACAGCTTGTGGTAAACCAATTTCAGGGTCAGCCGTATCTGTCTTTGACGATCGCCATAGATCGGCAAATCAGACCCCGTAAAATTGGTCTACTTTCTATCTACCGCTCAGCTCAGCCAAAATCCGGCTGTTTTTAACAGCGGCAATCAATCTCGCAGCGATCGCTGAGGCGACTCAGCCAGTTAGCTGACCTATCTGCTCCAGCCGCTAGCCGGACGCCACTGGGTATCACGCTCATCTAGATTAGATAAGGATAAAGCTGCAAATGCGAGGAGAGATGATGGTGGCAATGCAGGGCAAGCAAGTTTTACTCACCGGGGGAACAGGTGGTTTAGGCCGGGGCGTGATTCCAATTTTGCTGGAGCAGGGAGCCGAACTGACCATTCCCTATCGCAGTGCGGCTAAAGTAGAGCCGCTGAAAAGCCAGCGATCGCCCGCCGAACTGGCTCGTATTCGCTTCGTGGAGGCCGATCTGAGTGATGAATCAGCCGTGGCTAGGTTAGTCGCTGGTATGAACCGGGTTGATGCTTTGGTGCATTTAGTTGGCGGCTTTTCAATGGGGAAGCTGCATGAGTATGACTATGGGGACTGGAAAAAAGATTTTACCCTCAACCTCGATACGACATTTTTAGTCTGCAAGTACGCGCTGCAGCGAATGCTGGCGCAAAACTATGGTCGTATTGTCACCATTGGCTCGCGGGGAGCGGCCCAGCCGGCGGCGCAGCTAGCGGCCTACAGCGCAGCCAAGGCGGGCGTGGTAGCGCTGACCCAGGCGATCGCCCAGGAAACCCAAGGCACTAACGTAACGGCTAATGCGGTACTGCCCAGCGTCATTGACACTCCGGCCAACCGTGAGGCGATGGGCAGCGAAGAGGCCGATCAGTGGGTCAGCCCAGCGTCTTTAGCGAGAATTATTGCCTTCTTAGCCTCCGAGGCGGCAGGGGATATTCGAGGGGCGGCGGTTCCTGCCTATGGCGATGCCTAATCCGTTTGAGGCGCTCAAGTTCCGGTGGGTGCTGCTGGGACTGATCGGGGCTAGCGTGGCATTGGGTCTGGGGCTGAGTCTGTTGGAAATGATGGGCTGGCTGCCGATCGCGGCGACCGATCCGCTGCTGCAGGCGCTGACTTATCTGCTGCTGTCTCTGGGGCTGTGGCCGCTGATTGGCTGGCTGAGCCGTAAAACCAAGCTGCGATACCGTCATCTGTTTGGCCCCCGGCCTCAGCGGTTTTCCTGGGCAATGGCTGCGGTGCTGACCGTGGCGCTGCTGATGTTTTCCCTGGGGGCCTTTCAAGTTTCGTTCTATGGCCTGTCTTTTTTGGCCCCTGAACTGGTAGAGGAAACGCTGCAGCAGCCCCCGACCCTATTCACGTCAGAAACCGCCGTGCCCTGGCTCTACAGCAGTCTGATGATGCTCAACGTGGTAATTGTGGCCCCGATCGCCGAAGAATTTATCTTTCGCGGTGTTTTGCTACACCGCTGGGGCACGAAGTGGAATACGCCAGCGGCGGTAGTGGTCTCGTCACTGCTGTTTGGCATATTGCATACCAACGTAGTCGGCCTGTTTGTCTTTGGCTTGGTGATGGCGCTGCTCTATTTGCTTACCCGATCGCTGTGGGCACCGATTTTTTGCCACATGTTGAACAATATTTTGGCGATCGCTCTGGAGCTGTTGGCAGCCCCTAGTGCCGAAATGACCTTGAGCGAGTTTCGGGAAAATAGCTGGGTGGGACTGATATTGATGGCAGCTTCTGCCCCTTGGCTGTTGCGATTTATTCTGCAAAACTGGTCAAAAACCTGGGAAGCGCTACCCTACTTTGTAAACGCCAAGCGGTTTTAGCCCTAGAACAGCAGAGGCCATGAGCAGACCGTTTCAACACTATCAGCAAGGAGAGGTTTCATGACGCTAGGCGGAATGGCCGGTAATGCAGGTTCACTCCTGGGCGATCGCTATCGTCTGCTTAAGCAGCTAGGCCAGGGTGGCTTTGGCTATACCTATTTAGCGGAAGATACCTATCGCTTCAACGAGCTGTGCGTCCTGAAAGAGTTTGTGCCCCAGGTGGAAGGCGAAGCGGCTCTGCAGAAAGCCCAGCAGCTTTTTGAGCGGGAAGCCGGGGTGCTCTACCAGCTAGCCCATCCCCAAATTCCCAAGTTTCGAGAACTGCTGCGGGTGAAAACTAGCCAGCAGTGGCAGCTCTTTTTAGTGCAGGACTACATTGAAGGGCCAACCTATAAAGAACTGTTAGAAACCCGTCTGCGCTACGACAGCCACTTCAGCGAAACCGAAGTGCAGCAGATGTTTTCTCAACTTCTGCCAGTGCTGGACTATATTCACAGCCTCGGCGTCATTCATCGCGACATTTCCCCCGATAATCTAATTTTGCGCAACCAGGACGGCAAGCCGGTTCTGATTGACTTTGGCGGCGTTAAGCAGGTAGCCGCAACGGTGGTCTATCAGCTCAGCCATCCGGGAGCCGCTAGCCCCCATCAGGCGCTGACGCGGTTGGGCAAGGTGGGGTATGCCCCAGAGGAGCAGATTAACGCGGGAGTGGTGACGCCCGCTAGCGACCTGTATGCCTTGGGCGTCACCGGCCTGGTCTTGCTGACCGGGCAGGAGCCGCAAATGCTCTATGACGCCCACCATCAGACCTGGAACTGGGATGAAGATGTCACCCTCAGCCCCCAGTTCGCGGCAGTGCTGCGGCGCTTGCTGGCGGCTCGCCCCAGCGATCGCTTTCAGTCGGCTAGAGCGCTGATGCAGGCTTTAGACACCCCGCCCGCCCCGTCAACCACGGCGGCGACCGTAGCTGCGGCGCCAGCAGCCACTAACTTACCCAGCTTTGCCACGACGCCCGTTGCGGCCAGTTCTAGAGCGACTCAGGCCTACCGCTCCCAGCCTCCGGCTACCCACTCCGCCCCGCCGAAGCGATCGTCTTCAGGCTTTTTGCAGGCTATTTTGGGTCTGCTGCTTTTAATCGGGGCTATCACCCTGGTTTGGTGGGTGGCGGCTCAGTGGCAGCCTATTGGTCAGCAGGCAGATACCAGCGAGGTGAATGAGGCAGATAATGCCGACTCCTCTAGCTTTTCCCGCGAAGAACAGGCGCGCAAGCAGGCGCTCCAGCAGCGGCGGCAGGCGCTCGGTATCAGCAGTGATTACTTTGTCAGGCTGAGCGATCAGGTCTTTTACGATCGCTATCCTGATCTGCGCGGCACCACACTGACAGAAAGCGCCGAAGATGCGCCGGCCCGGCTGCGCTGGGACAACGTGGCCTCGGAGCTGCTGGATCTGCTAGAAGCTAATCTCAGCACCGGAGCCAGGCAGCAGCTCGGCAGCTACGGGCAAAATGATCTCGGCCAGTGGCAGTCTCAGCTCAATCAGCGCTTTGTCAGCAGTAAGGCGCTTTACGATCTAGCCGATGCTAAATTTTTAGACCTGTTTCCCGGTCAGGCCGGACGCAATTTTCTGGAAGAACCTATCGGTCAAATCTGGTATGGACTGGCGAGCGATCGCCTGCAGACAGTTCTATCGGGCGATCGCTTAGATGAAATACGGTTTGAGTCGGGGCGCTATAGCCGTCAGGTGAGCGGTCAGCTCGCACCGGGGGAGGGCCAAGTCTACATCATGGAGCTAACTGAGGGACAGCTTTTACGCCTCAGCCTCCAGGCTCCGGCGGACAGCACGGCGCTGTCGTTGTATTTGCCCCGCCCCAGCGACGCCAATCCCTACCTGCTCTCTGACTCGGAGGAAACAACCTGGTCGGGGCGTCTCCCCCAGTCAGGTTATTACGAGGTGGTCGTCGTGTCTCAGGCCAACCGACCGATTAACTATCGGCTCAGCCTGTCTGTTGATAACGTCATTTCTGATCCTGAAGATACGCCTGCGGATGAGGCGGATGAAGCAGCCCCTCCTACAGATGAGCTTCCTGAAGAGGAAGAAGAGGGTGAAGCGGATGAGCAGTAGGCTCCGCCCAAATGCCTGAGCTGAAACTCTTAGATTCGGTGCGTTACGCTAGCGCTTTTCTGCTATGCCCTTCGGGCTATACAGCGCCCTAACTTAGTGCCTTATTTTAGCTGTGTCGCGCCAGTAGGGGCAGGTTTTGATGCTGATTGGCGCATACACCCAATCAATGAACACCTGAACCTGCCCCTACAGCCTTTGCCGATATCGGTGCTGATTAATTCATCAACTGCTTCACCTGCTTCATGATGCCCTCTGGATCGATGCCCTGATAGGGATACTGCTGCCACAGACCACCGCAGCCCTCCTCATGGGTGCCAATGTGGGCAAACTTAGGCGTATAGCCCCGCTCCAGCAGCCAGGAACCAAACCGCATTCCCAGACCTGTACGACGGTTAAAGGCTTCAGTCACAAGCACAAAAGGCGCTTTGCCCACCTTCGCCATCATCTCGTCATCAACTACATTGAGCGTCGCCTTGTTGATCAGGCCCACCTCAATGCCGTCCTGCTTTAGCCGCTCCACCGCATCTAGCGCCCGGTAGAGGGAATCGCCAAAGGTGACAATATAACCCGCCGAACCTTCCCGCACGACCTCATCTTTGCCGGGGGTAAAGGTGTAGTCTCCGGCAAACATTTCATTGCCGTCAGCGTCCAGAATCATCGGCACTTTAGAACGGGTAGAGAAGATGAAGCGCAGTCCCTCATCCCCAAAGACGCGCTTAACGCAGGCTCGCATCTGATTGGCGTCGGCGGGGAAGTAGAGGCGGGTTTCGTGACCGTCATCGAGGCCATTATCGGCAAACATATTGTTGATGCCGAAGTGACAGGTGTTGTCGGCCATGTCATCAATGCCAGCGTGAGAGAAATGACAGAGCAGGTTGGCAAAGTTGAGCCGCGCCATCGTGATTTCAGAGATAGACATCTCTAGGAAGGCGCTGAAAGTGGCATAAATGCCCTGCTTGCCTTTCTCCATGCCAAAACTCGGAAG
>JAAHIC010000629.1 GCA_010671965.1 Leptolyngbya sp. SIO4C5 | reverse complement strand
CAATACATGCCTGATACAGTTAGCCTTCGCAAACTTGTTCCAAAGTACTGACGTTCGCGGTTCTTTTACACAGCATAATTTCCTTCCATAACAAATTAAAAACTGTATCTCCGGGTGGATGAGTCTAACGAGACTCATCTTTAAGATTCGTATAGACAGTTGGATGCAATAGATTTATCCCTTATGGAAAATAATCAAGAACAAAATAATCAAGGACAAGACATTCTAGATAAAGCCGATCGAAATGAGCAGGCAGTTGTTGCGGAAATCAAGGAAACCGTCACGGCTCCTCTCCCCTCACCGCCGCCAATGCAGCCAGAATCGACTGCTTCAGACCTCAAGCAGCGTCTAGACTGGGGTGAGCCAGGACTGACCATTATTGATGTGCGCGAGCGTAGCGCTTACAACAAAGAGCGCATCACCGGGGCGATTCCCATGCCGATGTCTGAGCTAGCGGCTGGCGCTAAATCAGCCCTAGAAGCTAACCGGGACATTTATGTTTACGGTGAGTCAGACGAAGAGACTGGAAAAGCTGCCAATACCCTCTCAGAAGCGGGCTTTGCTAGCGTCGCTAGGCTCAAAGGCGGTCTACCTGCTTGGAAGGCAATTTCTGGGCCAACTGAAGGTCAAGTGGCTACTGTATAGAGCCAAGTAGATTAGTTAAGCAAAGCTGCTTAGCCAGCCTGCAGCCGCGATCGCCCGTAGAGAGGCGATCGCGGTTTGTTTTAGGGAGATGGCTCTGGCAAATCTGACCGCTCTAGATTTAGCAAAAGTCCTACGGCTAAGGGTGCTCGCACGATATCTAAAGGCTGTCCCCACTGCTGTAGTTCTGCGATCAGCGCCGTTTCTACCTTGGGTCGCTTACGGGCCAGCAGCAGCCAAACGCGGGAGCGATCAGGTAGCTGAGCCAAATCTTCCCGGTACTGCATTAGCTCCTCGGTGGTTAGGCTCCGATTGCTGGGGACAGGATGTGCACTCAGCCGTGTCGCTGCTGCCGGAAAGTTATAGCGCTGCCGGTAGTATAAAAACTGCTGCTTGGGACCGGGCAAGACATAGAGGCGATCGCCGGACTGCCAGTTGGCCTGCATATAATCCAGAACGGGACGAACGTGATCAAACAAAAAGCGATCGGGATCAGCCACCTTTAGGCCCATGCGACCCATCGGAAACACCAGTAGTGCCACCAGCGCCACCGCGCCCAAGACGGCCCGATAGCGCCGTTGCGCGGTGAGTTGCGTGACGCAGAAAGTGAGTCCCTCCGCCACAATCAGCAGGGAAAAGGGAGTTAGAAACAGAATCAACCGTCCCCGAAAGGGATACTGGTGTAAATAGCTTGCGGCCAGGGTGATCAGCAGCGGGGCATTCAGCAGGGCTAGCCGCCACCGATCTTGGCGATAGAGATAGACGCAGCCGCAGATAAAGACAACCGCGGCGATCGCGTCGGTAAAGCCTAAAAAGCCCAGCGGTTGATAGAAGAAACGCCCCATCGCGTCTAAGATCCAGACTAGATCAAACCAAGCTTCTGGATAGCGGGCCGCCCAGCTTGCAACCAGCCCTTCGTTGCTGAGAGCCTGCCGGATGACCCCAAAATATAGCACAGCAAAGCTAGCCAGCCAGGTCACATAGATCGGCAGGCGATTGAGCAACCAAGTTTGTAGCTGCGCTCGCGAGAGCTGCCATAGCCGCAGCCGCAGCAAGTTGACTAACTCCACGCTGGCTAGCACAAAAATACAGGGAAACGAAGCCCAAATACAGACCGCCCCGACCAGGCTGAGCCAGACGATGCGCTTAAGGCCCAGACGTAAATAGCTCAGCGGCGATAGCAGTAGAAATAGCCAAATCGCGATCGCTAAATCACTGATATAGGGCTTAACTTCACCCGCGTAGTAAACGGTGTATTCCAGGGAAGCAAACAGGGCGATCGCGATCGGTGTCGTGAGGCCTGTGGTGAACCGCCGCGCTAGCTGGTAAAACAGCCCCAGTGAGACGATGCCTGCTATCAACGGCAGCAGCCGCAGCGCATATTCGTGATTGCCGAAAAGCTGAATCGCCAGCTTCTCTGCCCACAGAAACAAAGGCGGTGCCGCTTGGCTGTTATCCAACTGCGCTAAAAGCTGACTGTAAGAACGGCTGGTCAAATTCATGGCCAAGCTGGCTTCATCAAACCAGAGGGAACGGTTAGCCGCATACTGAACCAAACGCGCCACTAAGCCAAATCCCAGCAATCCCAGGGCAAGCTGCTGGAATTGAGTCTGCTGCTTGGGCAACTGAGGAGAAACTCGCCTGAATTTATTCGCTGCCAGCATAAATTTGGGAAAAGAGAATTAACAGCTCATTTGTAATTCTAGTTTTGCGTGAAGCTTTTATAAATTCAGAAGATGCTCGGATTGCCAGACGGGAGAAACCTGCGTTTAATGAATGTTAACTCCGGCCCAATTAAGGCTTAGACTGGCTCGGAGAGTAACGGGGTGCTGATCAGACGGTTTTCGTTGTTAATGACGAAGTCAATAACGAATTATCGTCCTACCAACTGTGTCATACCTCTACTAAAATCCATGTCACCTCGCCATCCGTCAGGTTCCGGCTGCCAGGCTGCCCACTGCTTTTCAATTAGAGATATTGCCGCCAGTCAGCAAGATCCCGTCCTGCTCGACGCCCTTTTTCACAACTGCAACTACGACTTTGAACAAGTCAGCACCATTCTCGATCCTGTGCTTTCAGCCCCTGCTGCTTGTCAGCTAACCTCCCTATATCTACAGGGCATTGTGGTTCAGCAGTCCGCTTTTCTAGTGACCAATCTCAATCCCAGACAGGTGATCACGGTGCTGCCTAAAAGCGCCAACTGGCTGCTAGGACGTAGCTCAAGCTGTGCCGTCACCATTGACCATGCAGAGGTTTCTCGCTGTCACGCCGCGATTGGCTTTGCCTATGGTCAGGGATTTTATCTAACTGATGTCGGCAGCGATCGCGGTACATGGCTCAACCGCCATCGCCTTGATGCTTTGGAGCGGCGTGCCTTGAAGCACGGTGACCTGCTGGAATTTGGCAGCCTGCGGATTGAATTTTTTATTAGCGGCGATGCTACTCAGCTGCGGGATATGGAAGAAACCTGCTGCTAGAGACGGCGCTGATAGTGCATTCCGGGTAGATGGCTCACTAGTTTGAGGATTTCTAGCTGCGTCAACGCGCTCAAAACTGTCCCTGTGGCCAACCCTGTTTTTTGCACATCTTGTCGCTTCGTTCCGGATCGGGCACGCCAGAGTTTTAGGCCATCGACGCGAGGGCCATTTCCTGGGCTTTGTCGGCTGCCGCCTTGATGCTGGCCCCTTCGGGCCCGCCGCCCTGG
>JAAHIC010000628.1 GCA_010671965.1 Leptolyngbya sp. SIO4C5 | reverse complement strand
TGAGATTGAAACATCTCCTCCCTTGAGGAGAAAAGTGCGACACAGTTTCCGTCCCCTTTCGGGGTAATGAGATTGAAACGAGGCATACCGCAACTGGCGGTACGGAGAGGAGATGTTTCAATCTCATTACCCCGAAAGGGGACGGAAACTCGTCCTCCTGTTCCGCTGCAAGCAAGATTCCCGAAAGGTTTCAATCTCATTACCCCGAAAGGGGACGGAAACCATATAGGTCAATTTGCCCTTGGATCTTTTGGAGGCGTTTCAATCTCATTACCCCGAAAGGGGACGGAAACGGGAGTCAGCACTACTTAGTGATGGTGATCACAAAGGTTTCAATCTCATTACCCCGAAAGGGGACGGAAACGATATGTATATCGCGTCTATCGACGCGACACCCAATACCGTTTCAATCTCATTACCCCGAAAGGGGACGGAAACTCTTTATACAACGTTTCCATTGCTTTCCCGGGTTTCAAACTCATTACCCCGAAAGGGGACGGAAACATGCGCGTCTTGCGCAATGCCGTCTACGTAAAATGGTTTCAATCTCATTACCCCGAAAGGGGACGGAAACTCCCCCACGCATTCCCAGCGGTTGTCTCCAATCGCTCTTGTTTCAATCTCATTACCCCGAAAGGGGACGGAAACTGGTGCTTAAGCCGCGATCGCCGCCAGAAGGCATCGTTTCAATCTCATTACCCCGAAAGGGGACGGAAACGACCTTGAAGCACAAGGCCGTGATGTGTAGCTCATACGTTTCAATCTCATTACCCCGAAAGGGGACGGAAACAAGGCGATCTCTGGAAAGTTCTCACGCATATAAACCGGTTTCAATCTCATTACCCCGAAAGGGGACGGAAACGGGGGGTCCCCCACGCATTCCCATGTGTTATTTCCCACCCAGTTTCAATCTCATTACCCCGAAAGGGGACGGAAACGTCTCTCCTGCCGAGTACCAACGGGAGTAAATACCACTGGTTTCAATCTCATTACCCCGAAAGGGGACGGAAACCGCGGGGAGGAACCAGTGATTTCACTGTTAGGCGAACGTTTCAATCTTATTACCCCGAAAGGGGACGGAAACGGATAGTGAAAACACGGTAAGCAGGGCTTTTAGAGGTTTCAATCTCATTACCCCGAAAGGGGACGGAAACTCTTGCAGGAACAAAGGTACGTTTTCAGAGGTAAGTAGTGTTTCAATCTCATTACCCCGAAAGGGGACGGAAACGGTGGACTCGGGTGAGCCCCCCGCTTGAAGACTTGGTTTCAATCTCATTACCCCGAAAGGGGACGGAAACATCGCAGCCGAACAGGCCTGCCGCCGCAAGTAACAAGTTTCAATCTCATTACCCCGAAAGGGGACGGAAACGAAGAGAAATGATTCACACCTTGAGACTGTTTAGGTTTCAATCTCATTACCTCGAAAGCGATTATGTTTGCTTTCAAGGGGAAGTTGGAAAATTATCGAAGCGATCGCGCCTATCAAGCGGCTAAAAGGACACGATTTTTAGCCGCTTCAGGTCTAATTTTGGCCACCTCTGGCTGTCAGCCCCTCGCCGAAGCTGGCTGAAGCCGGTTCTGTATGTTTGGGGTCTGTTGCTAGGGCTTGCTAGCTCGTTTGCCAGAAGGCTGTTACCTTCTCATCGCACCAAGGCTCATTGTGCTTGAGCATAGCATTGAGACAAACCAGCCAGGAGTGGCGCGACACAGCTAAAATAGAGCATTGAGTAGGGTGCTGTTAGCGCAGCGTAACGCACCGGATCGAAGGGTTTCAGCCTGTTGATAATTTGCATTATTTTAGGCGTGTCAGTCCAGTAGGATGGGTAGCGAAGCGTAACCCATGCGGGCATTGGTTTATTGCCTCCGGCAAGACTACGCCAACGTTCCTCAACCGCAACCTACAAATGCTCATTTTATTCACGGCAACCTACTTACAACGGGACCCCCCAAGATAATCCTGGTGATGAGCAGCGCGATCGCCTCAGCTATCTTCTTCCCGCAGCAGCGTGCGTTCAAGGTAGCGTTGGCAAGCTTGCCGATGCGGTCAAAAACGTTAGAAATTGCCGTCAAAGCCGTATTTGCATAGCTAAACGGGTGCTGCAGTGACTGTAGCACCCGTTTCGCCCACAAAATGGCAGAGCTCCGTAGGGTGGGCATTGCCCACCCTACCAAAACTGAGATGGCAAGTGCTTAGTTTTACCCGCACAATGGAAAGGAGTCATTGCAAGAACCGTTATGTCTAAGACTGTTTGGCTGACGATTGACTGGCGCGAGGCGGATGATGCAATGTCAAAAGCGCAACAGGAAGCCTTTACCGAAATGCTGTTTCGGGAGCTAAACGGGTTTGATGAAGTGGAGCGAGTGGAGCGGGTAGCCGATCCGGAAGTGCCAACAGGTGGCATGGGTGCTCAGTGGCTATGGAGCGTTTTGACCGCTGAGGTGACGGTTGAGAATATTGGCAAGCTAGCCAAAGAGGTGCAGGAGCGACTGCCGGGTAAGCCGATTGAGTTTTCGATTGAAGCGAATGCAGACGGCAAGAAAGTTTTTGCCAAGAATGTGCGCCCGGATGACCTAGATGCCACACTGGATAAATTAGTGGCGGCGGCGAAAGAGTTAGGTCAATAGCGGCGATTGGATAGATGACGAAAAAGGTTGCACTGCTGGTCGGAGTCGGAAACTATGGCGCGGGACTCAAACCTCTGCAATGCCCTGCCAATGGCGTTCAAGAATTAGAAGCAGTTTTAACTAAGTCAGAGATTGGCGGCTTTGATCACGTGATTCCGCTGATCGATCCCGATGTAGGCACAATGCGATCGCAACTAGGCGAAGTCTTTGCTTCTCTGCAAAAGCAAGACCTGGTGCTGTTCTACTTCACCGGACACGGCATCAAAGACATGTCCGGCGACTTTTACCTAACCACAGCGCAGACACAGCTTTTTGAAAACCAGCGGCTGAATCCGGGCACGGCGATCGAGGCAGATTTTATCAAACGAGTGATTCGTGACTGGGCGTTGCTGAATCAAGAGATGAATCTTGGAGGCACTGGAACATCGTCAAACTTGAGGTAGTGAAGTAACAATCGGACAGAGTGAGCCAGCATGTCTACGGACTTCGAGTAACAAAGCGTTTTGCGATGCAGCCGAGCCAGATAGTGTCGTAAGCGGGTGTTTTCGCCTTCCACTCGAGTCATGTAGGTCTTGCAGACAATCTGATCGCCATCAGGAATGAAGGCCGGATAGACTGACCAGCCATCAGTGACGTAGAAATAGCAGTTCCAGCCAGCCACGATTTGCCAGAGTGGGGCAAAGGTTTCAGCACTATGGTCACCCAAAACCCACCCTAAAATC
>JAAHIC010000627.1 GCA_010671965.1 Leptolyngbya sp. SIO4C5 | reverse complement strand
TATATTCTCTGTTCTTGTCGTAAGTAGCAATATCCTTCTACGCAGATAGTTGTACGAACTGTCTTAAGGTTATTTGGTTTAACTGTACGAGTACTGCTTTGACCAGAAGCATTTCGGTATCTAAAGCTAATTTGCTGATTTCGCTGAATAGCTTCCCTAATAAACTGAATCTTTTTTTCAAAGAACTCTTGTTCTAAACTACTCCTTCGGGACGGATAGTTTTTGGTGCTATTAACTCTCTTGATTTCCTTTTTTTTAATTAGCCAAAGAATTAAAGCAAGAAAAAGAAGTAAGAAAATAAGTAGCACTACTTATCCCTCCAGAAATCATTGCGCAAATTTAGCAACTTTGAATTTAGAGTGCCCTCTCCGTACTTTGACTTATCTTTCTAGGCCAACTTACTGAACTAATCAGCAAATATATCAACTCAATCTTTTCGTTTAGTGGAACGACACGTTTAGACTGATACAAACTGTTAAAAGGCTGAAAAAGCTAAAATTTTTGGTTCTGGTGCGTTACGCTTCGCTTTTCCTCTATGTCCTTCAGGCTATACGGCACCTACGTAATGCACTATTCTAGCTGTGTCAGTCCATTATTACTCAGTAAAAAAGTCTTACTACATGTCGTAGCCAAACAAATTGGGATCCACTTCACCCTGCACAATGTCTCCCAGCCCATACTCAGCCCAGCGGCGATCCACCATCCCAGCCACGTCTGTATCGGACTGCAATGGTTCGCCCCATTCATGCTCCGTTTCCGGGTAGACCTTGGTGGTGGCGTCAATCCCCATGCGGCTGCCTAAGCCCAGTTTGGGGCTAGCAAAGTCGAGGGTGTCAAAGGGGGTGTCCGGCAGAATAAACACGTCTCGCTGCGGATCGACTTTGGAGGTGACCGCCCAGACCACCTGACGCGGATCGCGGATATTGATGTCTTTATCGACGATGATGACGAACTTGGTGTAGGTGAACTGGGGCAGCGCTGTCCAAAAGGCCATCGCCGCTCGGCGGGCCTGACCCGGATAGGCTTTGTCAATAGAGATGATGGCGGCTTTGTAGCTAAGCGCCTCCATGGGCAAGAAAAAGTCCACAATCTCCGACACCTGCTGCCGCAGAATCGGGGTATAGATGCGGTTGAGGGCGATCGCGATCATCGCTTCTTCCTTAGGCGGGCGACCGCTGAAGGTGGTGAGATAGATCGGATCTTTGCGGTGGGTAACGCAGTGAAAGCGCACCAGCGGCGAGTCTTCGGCAATGCCGTAGTAGCCCATGTGGTCGCCAAAGGGACCGTCTGAGCGCATTTCGCCGGGGGTAATGGTGCCCTCTAGGACGAACTCAGAATCGGCGGGCACTTCTAAATCAACGGTTTTGCATTTAGCCAGGCGCACCCCAGAACCGCCATAGAGTCCGGCAAATAGCCATTCAGAGAGATCCACCGGAATCGGAGTCGCCGCCGCCATGATGATCAGCGGATCGACCCCTAGAGCGATCGCAATTTCCAGCTTTTGGCCCCGCTCCGCCGCCTTGCGCAGGTGCCGCGCCCCGCCCCGCACCGAAAGCCAGTGCACCGTCATGGTGTTCTTAGACTGGAGCTGCAGGCGATAGACACCCACGTTGGGAGTTCCAGTTTCCGGATCTTTGGTGATCACCAATCCCAGGGTGATGATTTTGCCTGCGTCCTTGGGGTAAGGCCGAATCATCGGAATCTGGTTTAGGTCTACCGCCTCGTCCTTAATCACTACCTGGTGACAGGGCGGTAGCAGGTCCCGCATCGGCTTAGCCTTCACCACGTCAAACAAGACTTTGCCAAACTCAATCGCTTGAGAAACTTTCTTAGGTGGCTTTGGCTGCTGCAGCATCCCCAGCTTGCGGCCCAGCGCTTCTAGTTCTTCCGGCTTTTCCATATTCATGGCCCAGCAAACCCGCTCCACCGTGCCTAAGGAATTTACCAAGACCGGATAGGGTGAACCCTTCACGTTCTCAAACAGCAGCGCTGGCCCACCACACTGCAGCATTCGGTTTGAGATCTCAGCAATCTCCAAATCAGGATCTACCAGTGCTCCAATTCGCCGCAGTTGCCCTCGCTGCTCCAGTATTTTCAGGAATCCCCGCAGGTCTCTCGCCATTTTTTAAGAACTGTAAAGTTAGCCACTCTTCTATTATGCGGGAGATCGCGATCGCTCACAGCGGCAAAAATAAAACCTGATTCACTAAATCTTGCCGATCACAGACTTGCACTATCAGTTCCAAATCGCGAATACAGCCGCCAATCGTAATATTTTGTTGATGTGCATAAATGACGCCACAGAAGGTCTTGCCCTCTATCTGATGCTGATGGGCGATCGCTAGCAAATCATCATCCATCGAAAACAAAACTCTTTGAAGTTCTGCTGCTCTCTCTAAAACCCGTGGATCGGCTATTCCTGAACGCTTGTCTTCTTGAACGGTTAAAACATCTACCTTGCGCAAACGAAGACCTGTTGTAATTTGGCGGGGCACATTCTCATCAAGGTAGATGGTGACGCGGCTGTTCATACCTTGCTCACTAAACTACGTGAACCAGCCTATGTCATCTAAACGTTCAACCTAAAGTCCGGTCATCTGCAAACTTTTCAGACTGGAGTCTTGCTACAACCGAGGTTACTTTTTGTTCTTGCCGTAATTGCTCAACGAGTTTGTACCGCCGCTGCATATCAGCGTCAAGCTCAGCTTTATGATCCCAGTAGTACGCCAAAGCAGAATGCACCTTGCCCAACGAAACATGGGGATATTGAAAATGCAGTTCCTCTGGACTCCAGCCATGCACCAGGTAAGCGGTCACTAGCTCAACCACCTTCATCGTTGTGTTAACAATAAAAGGAACCTGGTCGTCATCGAGCCAGATGTGCTTGTAGTCGGTTGCAGTAGCAGGCATAAAGGGTTGAGGATGGCAGTTATTCCAATGGTAAGCGATCGCCCAGCCCAGCTATGCTGACAGTCTTATCTCAAACTCAGCTAGCCCTAACAATTAGGCTTTAAAGTTTTCTGAATCCAGGGCTGCAGGGATGAATAAAGGGGCTAATCCCCCTTGAGTCTGCTTTTTAACTGATAGATGAGCTGGAGGAATAGACAAAATTGACTTTTATCAATAGTTTGTGATTAAAAGGTCAAGTTAAGATGTAGCTTTGAACATCTCACTAGAGAATATTTACCCAAACTTTATTTTCTAAATTTCTTTTTAGGCAGTGGAGTACACTCAATGCCCTCTAAACTACTCCATGCCTCAGCAAGCATTCTAATTGTTGAATTTGGTACCGATGCTGCAGAATTTCCTGTAGGATTCGGGCACTGACAGCGTCATCCTCAACAATTAGAA
>JAAHIC010000626.1 GCA_010671965.1 Leptolyngbya sp. SIO4C5 | reverse complement strand
CACACGCTGCGCCAAAAGGACGGCGTGTGGAACTGGTTGTAGCGCCCAGTGATTAGCTTATGGGGATAGGCCTGATGGCCCACATCCCAAATCACCTTATCTCGATCAAGATCTAAGGTTTGGTACAGCGCCAGGGTCAGCTCAACAACACCCAAGCCAGGCCCTAGATGCCCGCCGCTAGTCGCCACCGTTTGCAAATGCTTCTCTCGAATTTGACGGGCAATTTGCTCAAGCTGATGGACGGAAAGGTTATGCAGTTGGTTAGGGTGAGTTATTTCACTCAGGTGCATATTGAAATACCCTCAAGATCACGTAAATTAAGGTTTGAATACCCTTTCACTGTAATAAAAGTTTAGGGTGGGGGCGATCGCTAATCCGAAATCCAAGCGTTTGTCTGAAGCTAGAGCAGCGATCAGTTGATAGGCTGTTGTTAGCCTAAATCGAGTTGTGTTAACTTCACGATACGCTTTTAATCAACCGATATAACCCGTAATTTTCTGTTATGGTTCATTCTCGTCGGTGGTCAACCCATTTCCAGTGGCCTGTGATACAGTTGGCGATCGCGGGTCTGGCGGCGGCTTCGCTGCCGTTAGCGGCGGTTCGCCCGGCTCTGGGCAACGACTTTCAGGAATGTGCTGCCGGACTGCTGGCAGCCGGAGTTGACACTGAGGTGGCGGCTGCAGCCTGTGCTTCGGCGCTGGAGCCTGATGAGGTTTCTGAGTGTGTCACAGATATTAAGGCGCAAACAGAATTAGATTTAGCGGATGTCGTGTTTGCCTGTCGCCGAGTCCGGCGACCGCTAGAGCTGGCTGACTGTACGGTGGATATTCACTTCAGTTTGGCGCTGAGTGAGTCTGCGTCCACCCTGTCTCACTGTCGCCGCACTTTGCTGCCGCTGCGCTTTTCTGACTGCGTCGTGGGATTAAATCAGGCAGCAGGTTTGGATCTAGATAATGCCCTAGAGCGCTGCATTGGCGCAGGTTACGAACCGAGAGATATCAGTCCCACATTCATCCCTCGGCAGTAGGAGGTGGGTTTTGTAGAGTGGACTGTTTAGGGCTGACACATCTCAACTAAACTAACCCCCTACAAAACCACGCGAAATATGTCTATACGCAAAACCCGTCCCTATTCTTCAATCTGGTAGCCCAGATCGGCCAGACGGGTACGGGACTGCCGCCATTTCGGCTGCACCTTGACAAACAGTTCCAGATAAACCTTGCCAGCAATCAACTTTTGAATCTGCTGCCGGGCAGCCGTACCGATAGTCTTCATCATGCTGCCGCCCTTGCCAATCAAAATGCCCTTTTGAGACGATCGCTCCACATGAACCGTTGCCAATACCCGCGTAATTGTTTCTTCTTCCTCCACCCGGTCAATCGAAATCGCCACCGAATGAGGCACTTCTTCGCGGGTGTGCGCTAAAATCTGCTCCCGAATTAGCTCACCCATGATGAACCGCTCCGGCTGATCGGTCACCAGATCGGGCGGATAGTAGTAAGGCCCAGGTTCAAGCTGCTGCGTCAGCAAGTCCTGCAGCGAGTCCATCCCGGCACCCGTTAAAGCCGAGAACTGGTGCAGCGGCCACTGGTGTTCGGCCGCGATCGCCGCGTAGCTCTGATTAATCGCGTCGGCCTCTTCAGCCTGCTGGTCAATTTTATTGATGCCCAGAATCACCGGCGTCTGACTGCGCTTCAGCAATTCCACAATGAAGCGATCGCCCCGTCCGGCTGCCCCTGTGCCATCGACCACAAATAGAGTGGCATCCACTGAAGAAATAGCCATCTGAGCGTTTTGCACCAGCACCCGGCCCAGTTCATGATGAGGCTTGTGAATACCAGGCGTATCGACAAAGATAATTTGGGCCGTCGGCGTTGTCAGAATGCCGCGCAGACGGTTGCGGGTCGTCTGGGCGATGGGTGAAGTAATGGCAATTTTCTGCCCCACCAGGTAGTTCATCAGGGTGGACTTGCCGACATTGGGCCGTCCGACAATGCCGACAAAGCCGGAGCAAAATCCCTCTGGAGCAGCGGGAATCAAGTTTAGATTCAGTTCCTCCATCTTGTTCTAGCTGCCCGTGATGTGAATAATGACTTCTCGCTGATGGCCGCGATCGCGGTGTTCCCAAAGATAAATACCCTGCCAGGTGCCCAACCCTAACCGACCGTTGCTCACCGGAATCTGCTCAGAAGTGTGGGTTAGCGCTGTGCGAATATGGGCAGGCATATCGTCCGGGCCTTCGGTGCTATGACGATAGCGGCGGTTCTCGGGCACTAAATCGGCAAAATAATTTTCCATATCGACCAGCACGTCTGGGTCGGCATTCTCTTGAATTACCAGGCTAGCGGATGTATGCCGTAGAAATATGCTGCACAGCCCGGTCTGAACGCCAGAATCCGCTACGGCTGACTGTACTTTGTGGGTGAAGCGCTCTAGGGATTTGCCCCGCGTCTGCAGTGTTAGGGTCGTTTGGTAATGAATCGTTTCCGTGGTCTTAGTCGCCATGCAGGTCTGTCTAGCTCATCTCTTCCAGGATAAGACAGGGGCGAGTTTCTCGCGGCAGTCCTAGCTAGCGGTTGTTAAGGCGGTGCGGCAGACCGGCTCATCTGAGCTATGGCCTATTAGTCCAGAGAAAATCCTGCTTTGTCGATGTTCTGGATATTTTGTATGAGCTTGATCCGGCCAAGCCTTCACTGAAAATACAAAACTGTCAAGCCATTTTTGTTAAAGCCAAATTAAACACTTGTTAACCCAATTCGCTGGAGAGTCATCTACGCTTAAAAGCAGACAAAAAAGTAGACAAGCTGCCAAATTTTACCAGCGAAATGACGCGACTTTTAGTTCATCTGGGCGTCCTAGCTAGCAGCCTCTGGATAATATTGATCCGCCCAGGAATAGCAGAATTTAGAGAAATTGTTGTCACCCTGAAGCTAGAGGGCACAAGTTCTTATAGAAGCGTATTAGCGCAGGCTGAAAGTTTAGCCCAGCAAACCCTCAGTCAGGCTTTTACTAATGATAGCGAGCTGACAGAAGTGACCCTCACGGTGTTAGGCGATCGCAATGGTCAATCTGCTCCGTTGGTGCTAACAGCCATTACGCGAGAACAGTGGCAGGAAAGCCAAATAACTGCTGAGCGCCCGCAAGCCTTGCTTAGTTCAGTGGCGCTGCTGGGGCTTTTGGAACCGGAGCGATCGCCGGTGGCAAAACCCGCTTCAGTAGCCCCTGCCTCACTGCCCTATGAAGATGTTCTGGAACAAGATCCGGCATTCCGAGATGACTGAAAAAGGCTGTTAGCGGAAATGCTGACGCCATACAAGTAGCTGCGATCAGCAGTTATTTGGCTTTCCTGCC